>NC_018868.3:1912500-2075000 GCF_000305785.2 Simiduia agarivorans SA1 = DSM 21679
AATCTGGGTATTGAAGCGAGCCAACCGCAGGGCTGCGCCAGCGCAGTAGGTAAAAGCGGCCGCCCAACCGAATTTGCCAAGGTCCTGTAACGCCCAACTGAACATCACCAACGCGGGCGCCACGCCGAAGGAGACCATATCCGACAGGCTGTCGTACTGTTCGCCAAAGGCACTGCTGGTGTTAGTGAGCCGGGCAACGCGGCCGTCCAGCCCATCCAGCACCATGGCTACGAAGATGGCAATCGCCGCCGCCTCAAAATTGCCGTTCATGCCGGCAATAATCGCGTAGAAACCCGAAAACAGCGCCCCTGTGGTAAACAGGTTTGGCAGCAAGTAAATGCCTCGATGGCGGACCTTGCGCCCGTTTTCCTCCACCTCTTCCACATGCTCATCGATTAGCGCGGAATGCAAGGGATCAATGGTTTCCCCTTGAACCGCCTGCTCGTTTTCGACGGGCGACGCACTTTTTTTAGTCTCACTCATTCAGAGTCACTCCAGAAATTCGAATCAATCACCAATGGACCAGCCATTGGTGATGGGGTAACGCCGGTCGCGCCCGAATCCGCGCTTGGTCAAGCGCGGGCCAATAGGGGCCTGACGTCGTTTATATTCATTAATGTCCACCAACCTCAGTACCCGCCGCACGTCGGCTTCAGCATGGCCTGCAGCAATGATATCCGCCGCGCTCTCATCCCGCTCAACGTAGCGCTCCAGAATATCATCAAGTACCGGGTAGGCAGGCAAGCTGTCTTCATCTTTCTGATCTGGCCGTAATTCTGCTGACGGCGGACGGGTAATGACCGAATCGGGGATCACCTCGCGCACCCTATTGCGATGCCTGGCCAGTTCAAACACCAGGGTTTTGGGCACATCTTTGAGAACATCAAAACCACCGGCCATGTCGCCATACAAAGTAGAATAGCCTACCGCCATTTCGCTCTTGTTGCCCGTGGTCAGGACCAGACTACCGTGCTTATTGGACATTGCCATCAAAATCACGCCGCGGCACCGCGCCTGCAGATTCTCTTCGGTGGTATCCAACTGGGTACCGGTAAATGCGGGAGCCAGACTCGCCATAAATGCTTCGTAAATTGGCTCGATGCTCACCACATGGTATTTAACGCCCATCCGACGCGCCTGATCAGACGCGTCATCCTGACTCAGCTGGGAGGTATACCGGAACGGCATCATAACGGCCTCAACCCTGTCGGCACCCAATGCATCCACTGCGATTGCCAAAGTCAGGGCCGAGTCGATCCCGCCAGATAACCCCAATACCACACCGTTAAACCGGTTTTTGGTCACATAATCCCGCACACCCAATACCAGTGCGCGATAGACGCTCTCTAAAGAACACACATCTTCGGTTTGCTGCGCGGGAAGCAACTGCCCTGACTCAAGGTCCAACTCAATCGTAAAGAGCCCTGCGTCAAAAGCGGGCGCCTGCATCAGGCTTTTGCCCCCTGCATCCACCGCCATTGAGTGACCATCGAACACCAGTTCATCCTGCCCGCCAACCTGATTCACGTACAGTATGGGCATATTGCCCTCGACTGCCCGCTGCTTCAGCAGTGCGCGCCGCTCGGTGGTTTTTCCGCGATGATAGGGTGAGGCATTGATATTGAGCATCAGGCGTGCGCCAGCATCCCTTGCCTGCGCCATGGGACCGGCCTGCCAAATATCCTCACAAACAGTGATCGCTACGGGCAACCCCCATAGATCTATCACGCAGGGCTGAGTGCCCGCCTCAAAATAGCGCTTTTCATCAAACACCTGGTAATTAGGCAGACACTGCTTGTAGTACTCGGCCACCAATTGCCCCTGATCGATCAACCCTGCGGCGTTATACACCCTGCCAGCCTTAACCCGGGGATAGCCCACGAGCAGCTTGATGGGTAAGCGCGCCTCGCACAGGGCTTGCAACGCACGATCAATGCGCCGCGCAAGACTGGGGCGCAGCAACAAGTCCTCAGGAGGATATCCCGTCAATACAAGCTCAGGAAACAGAATCAAGCCGGCCTGATGCTCGTCGATCGCCCGACGGGCGAACTCCAGCACCAGCCTTGTGTTGGCATCAATATCGCCTACCAGGGGATTTACCTGTGCAAGCGCCATGGTCACTTTGGCCACAAAACACCTTAGCTCGTTAAATGGGGGCGCTATTTTGATTGAAAGCGGCGCCCAAATCAAAATACCCGTCGGTATTTCTGCTGTTGTATAGTAAGCCCAGCCAAAAACAGAGAATCCAGAATGTCCAGCGCGCAAGACAACAACAATATTCTCGGCCTGGAAAGCACCCATACGCTGCTCCGCATCTACAGCTACTACCGGGTGCTGCTTGGCAGCCTGTTACTGTTCATGTTCCACGGCGGTATCACCACCCAAACGCTGGGTATCGTGTCGCCCGATCTGTTCTCTTATACCTGCCTGATTTATACCGCCATAGGGGTCATGACCCTGCTATCGCTTTGGCAAAAAAATTTCCAACCCTCAGAGCAACAGCTCCTCGCACAACTGACCATCGACATCGCCGCCATTAGCCTGATGGTGGTCAGCAGTGGAAGTGCGACCAGCAGTTTGGGCTATCTGCTGATTATCACCGTGGCCTACGGGGGAATTTTTCTGAACCAACAGCTATCGCTGTTGCTGGCGGCATTCGCAAGCCTTGCCGCCATCATGGTTGGCCTGACCGACGCGCTCAGCAAATCCGGCGGCGAACAAGGCCTGTTTTCCGCCGGCGCTTTGGGCGTACTTCTGTTTCTCACTGCACTGTTGTTCCGCTATCTGGCACAGAAACTTCAATCCAGCCAAACAGAAGCAGCTCAGCAAGCCGCTGTAGCGCAGCACCTGCAATCCCTAACCCAACAAATCGTGGAAAGAATGAATACCGGCATTATGGTTATCGATCCCGTTGGTCGTTTACTGTTAGCCAATAATGCGGCCTATAGGCTGCTTAGCCGCTCACCCCACGAACCGCTTGAAAACCTGCCCGAGAAAATTTTTGACATGCTCAATGCGTGGCGGCAGTCAGGTGCTCACAAACAGCAGCTATTCAAGCCAGAGGCCAGCAGCAAAGAGATCAGAGTAAGCTTTGCGGCATTAAAAACCGATATCGAAGGAGATACGTTGGTTTTTCTGGAGGACAATCGCCAACTCATGCAACAAGCTCAACAAATCAAGTTGGCATCTCTAGGTCGCCTTACCGCCAGCATTGCACACGAAGTCCGCAATCCCCTGGGCGCCATCAGCCATGCAGGCCAGTTACTTGCAGAATCTGCCGATATAAGTCAGGCCGACCGGCAACTCACCAGCATTATTGCCCGCCATTCGGCTCGCGTGAACAATATTATTGAAAATGTACTGGAGTTATCCCGCCGAAAGCCCGCAAAAGCACACACCTTTGACCTGATCGAGTGGACTGAAAGTTTCGTTGAAGAATTTCAACACAGCAGGCTTGATACCTCAGACATCCAGGTCAGGCATCACGAAAGTTCACTGATGGCCACCATGGACACCACACAACTGCATCAGGTTCTGAGCAACCTTTGTGACAACGGGCTGCGCTATAGTAAGCTCAAAAATGAAATCAGTGCACTACGCATTGAAACCGGAATTGATGATCGCAGCGGATTGCCTTATATCGATGTAATCGATTTTGGTGAAGGTGTAGAGCCGGAACAAATTCAAGGCCTTTTTGAACCATTCAGTACAAGCAGCCCCACTGGCACAGGCCTAGGGCTTTATCTATCCAAAGAATTATGTGATGCGAACGAAGCGAGCCTGGAATACAAACCAACAGATGATGGAAAAAGCTGCTTCAGGATTTGCCTTGCGCACGATCAACGAGTATTGAACTGATGAAAAAAACTGTCTTGCTGGTAGACGACGAACCCGACATTCTGGAGCTACTGGACATCACCTTGTCCCGCATGGGGTTGGATTGTCTTCGCGCGGAAAATATTGAATCAGCCCGCCAACAGCTCGTGAAACGCTCACCCGACCTTTGCCTCACAGATATGAGGCTGCCGGACGGCAATGGATTAGACCTGGTCAAGCATATACAACAGCACTTCCAGAACACACCTATTGCTGTGATAACAGCCCATGGGAATGTGGACATTGCCATTGAGTCGATGAAAGCAGGCGCCTTCGACTTCCTCAGCAAACCCATCGACCTGGAACGCTTACGAACATTGGTATCCACAGCGTTAAAGCTAGGTGAAGAAGCCGCCAGTAACGATGAGCTCATACTGGGACAAACACCTGCTATCAGACATCTGAATACCCAAATCACCAAGCTCGCCCGCTCCCAGGCGCCTGTGCTGATTACCGGCGAGTCAGGCTCAGGAAAAGAACTAATTGCCCGCTCCATTCATCTGAAAGGCCCGCGCAATGCAGAGCCGTTCATCGCGGTAAACTGTGGCGCCATCCCAAAAGACCTGATGGAAAGCGAGTTCTTTGGCCATAAAAAAGGCACGTTCACCGGCGCCACCGCAGACAAGTTGGGAATGTTTCAGGCCGCCCAGGGTGGCACGCTATTCCTGGACGAAGTTGCAGATTTACCCTTGGATATGCAGGTCAAATTGCTCAGAGCGATACAGGAAAAAGCCGTCCGGCCGGTTGGCGCGCAGAAAGAAGAGGCCATTGACGTACGAATCCTGAGCGCGACCCACAAAAATCTCCAACGCGAAGTTGAAAACGGAAACTTCAGGCAGGACCTGTACTACAGAATCAATGTCATCGAAGTGCAGTCACCTGCGCTTCGCGAGAGAGCGGAAGACCTGCCGCTACTCACCAACAAAATACTCCATAAAATAGCCAATACCCACGGAGCAAAAACAGCAAGAATCACCGAAAAAGCTTTGGAGAAGTTGAAGCACTACAGCTTCCCTGGCAACGTCCGCGAACTGGAAAATATTCTGGAGCGCGCCTATACGCTATGTGAAAACGATACAATCGATATCAGCGACCTGCAGCTTTCTGAGCCGGAATCGACTACAGCCACCGACAATACACTGGCACCATCCACCCCAAGCATGCATGCGGGCACCTCTCTGGATACATACCTTGCAGACATAGAAAAAGAAGTGATAATCGACGCACTTGAGCGCTGCAAATGGAATCGGACACTAACGGCAAAGCAGCTCGGCATCAGTTTCCGATCGTTGCGTTATCGCCTCAAGAAATTGGGACTGGAGTAACAATCACACAAGAAAGAACATTGAATACTCGTGACACCGGCGCAAAAACTTGACCCGGATATTGGCTGGGATTAATTTGAGCGTGAACTATTCCAAGGATGGAAAAGCGCATGAAGAACGGAGCTCGTTCAAAACGCCCTATGGCCGGGCACACTCTACTTGAACTGTTGATTTATCTGACGCTGCTAGCGATATTAACAGTCTCTGCTACAAGCTTAAGTAACCTCTATAGTACCGTTCTGTTCCGCATCAACGCCCAAGCGCTGCTAGGTCTGGTCAGTGCTACCAGAGAAACTGCGGTAAACACCCGCAGCCACACGTTTCTCTGCCCCAGCTCAGATACTGTCACTTGCAGCCCATCATGGACAAATCAATACTATCTGTTAATCGTCGACATAAACGGCAATGCCCAGCCGGACCCGTCCGATAGGATTTTGAGAGTTACAAAAATCCCTCAAAGCATCAGAATCAGCTGGCAAGCATTTGGCAACAAGAGCACATTGAGGTTCACACCGGATGGTGTGACTGACAATCAAAATGGTCGGTTCCGCCTATGTCATACCGATCTCTCGGATCTGCAACCCGCAACAATTATAGTCAATAAGGCAGGCAGGCCTCGCCTGCATTTTATACCCGACGATAAAAGTCCATGCTCAATTTAGCGCCAACAATAATCAGCTGACTCGGTGCCGGTAGCTTTCTGCACTCCAATATGGTTGATAGTTAATGTCTTGCATTTTTCATCAGTTGCCACCGGCGTGGCAGTTATTTCAAACCCACGACAGAGACTGTTAGTGGCCGGCGCACACCCATTCGGCGAGGTCGTAACCGATAATGTATAAAATCCTTCGGTACTTTTATCGGAGGCCATATTCAACCCGCATGCTGTTCCAGAGCAGCCATTGGGACCCACAAGGGTTTTAGTGTATGACAGGTACTGGGTGTAGAACCGCTCCTGCCTGCTCACTAACTCCATAATAGATGTCTTTGCATCCGAACGACGCGCCTTGGTAACTTGGTCATTATAGGCAGGTATCGCCACTGCAACCAGCACAGCCACAACAGCAACAACCATCATCAGTTCAATCAGCGTAAAACCGCTTTCGTAGCGCTTCATTTGACCCCTCACTCTCTGTCGGAAACAATGGTAACTCGATTTATTGTCCCCGTTTCATGCGGCCCACGATCGAAATCAAACTCGACCAACATGCCCTGCTTCAGCGCATAACGGTTTACCGTCCGCCCTTTTTTATCGAAAAACTTTGCATTCAAGGCGAAACTGTATACGCGATCACCGATAACTACATACTTGTACGACTCATCAACATGATCGATTTCTGCTTCGTCCAGCTCGGCAAAAGCGAGTACCGGCAACACTAGCCCTAGAAAAGCCATGCTACGGATAATTGATTTGACCATAACAAACTCCTTAATGAATAACTGACCAGGATGTACGCCTGGACGGGTTATAGCCACCAGTTTGGGTTTTAAAGCTAATAATCTTACCGGCAGAATCTGAAAGGAAAAGCCGATCGGACAGTTTACTTAAACCGCCGGGAATAGCACCTAATGACAACCCAGCTGTAGGCGTCTCATCGAATACGCCGTCATTATTGTAATCCACCACCGTAAATGCGGGCATGCCACCAGTCATACGATCGGCGAACATCAGCCAACCGGTTCCGCCGGCAGAACATTGTGACGTTTCGGGGATTAGCGTCGCATAAAAAATCACCTTCTGATCAACCAGCATGTCGATCACGGTCCGCTCACCCGTTGACGGCGTGTCGTGATACCAACCGAATTGCCCGCCGGTACCTGTTAAGTAGTTAACCAGATTGCTGGTCAACATCCGGGCCGTACCGCTGGTGGTAATCACCTGCTCAACCAGGTCATCACGACTTTTACCAATGTGACTGGCACCGGCATCCCAGATACCGTAAGCGCTTTGCTGATCGGTATTAAAGTTATCATTTTTCGCAATAAACTGGCCGGTACCAAAATAAACCATCAGATTAGGCCAGGTAGACGCGTTTCGTCTGGTCGGATGCACACCGATGACAGGCATGGCGGTAATGGGTTGACGATTGGCTTTGGTGCACGTGGTACCTGCACAGGCCTGGAACAATGGTTTTGGTGTAGTGCTGTCTTTGTAGGCGACTCCCCAGTTAGAAGCGGTAGACGAAGTCAGGTCAAACACCCAAAGATTACCGTGCAGGTCACCTGCATAAACCCGGTCTATATAGGCATCACCGGTATGATCAAGCAAGAACGGTGTCGACAAACCGTTGCAGTCGCTCGCAGAGTCTTCGCAGTTTGCGTTTGCAACACTGCCCTGCTCGGTATCTATAATAACTGAGCCTGAACCATCCAAATAAACAATAAACAATTTAGCTCGGCCGTCGCCGGTTGGGTCGCTATTGTAACCATTACCGAAAATAGCGGCCCACTTGCCATTGTTCAGACGGCCTATCTGAGGCTTACTGAAAGTATAACCAAGATCTTTGTGGGTGAACTCGAACTTCACAACAGTGCTGGCAAAACTTTCTCGCAACTTCGATGGATCGGTGACATCGAGCACGTATATTCCTTTGCCGCCGTAGTTCAGCGCGCCAACGAGGTATGTGGCCCATTTTCCACCGATGAATACATCCGCAACCGTCAGCGGGCCATCCACGTAGGGTTGATGACCATAGGTTTGCTGAGCCAAGAAATGCAGCCCTTCACCTGAGGCAGCAGAAGCAATCATCTCCGGCACATAAGCAAACACTTCATTACCTAATTTGGCATCGAATGCGTGCAACATGCCATCATTTGCACCAACAAACACCAAGGGATCGCGATTTTTGTAAGCTTCAATGAAGGTACTGTAACCGACAGATTCCATATTTTCGGGGTAGGCGGTCTTGGGCACGCCGGAATAGACCGGCGAGGAATTAATAATATCCCCCAGTCGCTTATTTGTACGGGAGCGGAACTTATCGGTAGCACCCCCCTCATCGGTTCTCCAACCGCGCAAATAATTGACCAGTTTTTCAAGGTACGCCTGATTGGCAAGAATCTTGGTTGGGTCCGTTGTATTGGCGCTGTGCGGAGCGTTAGCCAACAGATCTGCCAACATGGCATTGGACATCTCGCTGGTGGTGGCCGTTTTGTAATTCAGCGGCGCACGGAATGGAACTCCCTTGTTGTTGTTAGAGGTGACAATATGCCGATCTTTCAGAAGAAGATTGCGCGACTCCAGAAGATCTCCGGCAGACCACTGTTTAATCCCCTTATTGCCATCGGCATCCAGGTTATAAGCGGCCAGATCCCCATACCAACCTTTGGGCTGAAAATTTGCCTGAAAAACAAAGGTATCCGTGTCGATACGGGTGGAGTTAAAGGTCACAGACGACGCCGAGCCTTCGCGCTCATCAATACTCAGGAAAGCTTGCGACAACGCAAAAATCAACTCTTCCGTATCATTGGCTTTAAGGAATTCCCCCCTGCCGTTCCACGCAGCATGGACCATATCATCTACGGTTTTGGCACCACCATCATGTGGATTTGTCCATTGGGGATCTTCCAATTCGCTGACAGGACCACCTTCTTTTCCTGTACCTTGGAGCCCACCTGAAGTTGAAAGCCCCAATGACACGGTGTAAGTCACCATATGTTGCGCGGTATTAGGATCATAAGGCTTGCCGGGCAGCTTGTCCGCCAGCGAGGGAGCCAAATCCCGTTGGTAATAATACATCGCCACATCGGCCAGGGTATTACTGTGGCTATCAGCATAGGACAAGCCCGAAAAGGGTTGATCCGACTTATCGGCATTGCCAACATTCGGATCGTCGCCATTCCAATAACCGTCGGACATGATAATCGAATAGTTGGCTTGGCATTCCCCCCCCTTACTGGCAGGCAGTATCGGTGAAGTCAGGTTCCCATTAAAAAGATCTGTGTTTGATTGCGTATCAAAATACTTGCCGGCACTTTCCAACGTCCGCCTGAGAGGAGTTCCACCTGTAGAATAAATCCTGAACAGATTGTCCAGTAGCAACGCTTTACTGGCGGCAGCACTCGAATCAATTGGGGTAGTGATATCATCAATATCTTTTACACCTTGCGGTAAGAAGCCGTAACCGCTTGCATACCCGCCATTACCGTTGTTTTGATTGTTATGCAAGGTTGCCAGGCCGATGCGGGCCTTTGAATAGGTGATGATTTCAGACAAAGCCCTTTTGGTTACATCTTCCCGCGTACGATAATAGCTATACCAGTTCGCATAGTTTTTTTGCTGTTCAGCATTTAAATTTTTTACGTAAACCCGATCACTATCTTTAGTCGAGCACTCACCAAAGTCGTACTTTCCGTCAGCATCCTTATCATCCCATTCCCAGTAGGACCTGTTGGTAATATCGCTGGTGGTCCCTGCAAATGGGTTATTGTACGCGTTGGTAAGGCCTCTATCAGTAAAGGCATTGCCATTCTTGTCCTTACCGACCCACGGAGTGTAAACGGTATTTGGATCGTATGTAATTGAGTTATACCCATAGCACAGCAGCAGCCTATTACGGTTATCCTCACTGCCGTCGGCACCATCCCTGTAAACATAATCCCACCCCATCGAACCGGAGTCGTCCACCAACATTAATACGTTTGGCTGCACTTGCGTGGTCAGGAATAAGGGGGTTTTAGTTAACTCTCCCGGGGCAGCCTGAGCCCACAGCGGGGACAGGGCGAGAATAGCAACGGGAAGCGCCTTGAGCCTAAACTGAGGAAAATTACTCTTCATATTCGAACACTCCTGCACCGGTGCCGGTCATAAAGTAGGATTGAAGGACTGAATACACGGCGGTATCCCTCGCCCATCCTATGGCAGTCACTTTAAAAATATGGGGAGCGCCGCGCTCGATTACCGCGGAAGGGCTCCATACACTAATGCCTGACTGGCTGCGCCGACCGACATATTCAATCGTATAACGGGGCTTTTTACTTTGTACGGCGCTCGATAGGTCATCAACCTCTACGCTGTTCGCAGCAGTCCAAATGGAAGGGTCAGCCGCATCAGCCAAGTCTGTCACCTGTTTAGCCAGCTTGGTCTCCAGAATAATGCCCGGCACGGGATAAGCCGAATAATACCCGGTATTGTCGCCGTTGAATTGAATCAGCTTTGACGTGGCCGTTATTTGCGTTGCAATAAATCGCTCTGCAGCCGCTAAGCCAGATTCAGCCGCCGCCCTGGCCAGCGTACGCTGCTGGGCGTTGGAGGCCATTTTTTCCTGCAAGGTACTGGATACCACTGACGACAACCCGATCAGGCTCATCACCAACAGCAGCACCATCGCAACAACCAGAGTTGCGCCTTGCTGGTTTCTGTTAACTATCATCAGATTTCTCCTGGCAACTGGTTACGCAACATGAACACTTTGTTGACTTCCTTGGTAGCATACTTACTGCCATCCAAGGTTGGCGCGGTTTGCACGGAATTTAACGTCAGCGCAACGAAAACCCGATCTACCGCGTTCCAGTCTGTTACTTTGTCTGCGGTATTGACGATCAAATTGCCCGCAGCATTACGCCAGCCGTAAGTCAGCTGAAAATCTTCAACCCCTTCCGCCATTTCTTCCCCATTGCGGAACAGTGCACAGTACTGACGAGCCGTATCAGAGCAGTCTACTTTGGCGTCAACACCAGATGCAGATGTCTGAATTCGCCACTCTACGGCGGAAGATTTACCACTAAACAAATAAGCAGTGGAACCTGTCACCACATTGGATTTACCGTATTCGCGCTGTAAACTGGTATACAAATTGGCTTGGCCGTCCACCGCCGTCGTGTTGTCATGATGAATGAGACCGTCATTGGCGGGGTCATTGGTAATCATGAATACATCCGCGAAGGAGCAATCAGACACCATGACCACATCACCTTTTTTCAGCTCCTTGTAAAGGGGCTCAGACTCCAACAAAGGCACCGGGCTGGAAACACTTGCCATGCCAGGAGATTGCACCTGAAGCTGGGCTGACGCGCTGAAAAAGCGGGTACGGAGAATGTCACTCTTGCGCAATCCGCTGCCATCTTCACCGCCGAGCAAATTCGAAAAGTCATACTTGGTGGTAATATCTTTGATCAGATGAACCTGGATAAGGGAGTCATCGCCTGTTCCACCTTGATAGGGTATACAGCCAAAATATCCCGTTTGCGTGATATCAGCTTCCAGGCGCGAAAACAGATAACGCATATTTTCCTGTATTCGGGAGGTGGCTTCCTGACTTCTCTGAGTTTGCGTCGCGGTAAGGTACAGCTGGAATACTCCAGCCATAATCAACAAGCCGATAGTGATAGAGATCATCAGTTCAACCAGGGTCAAACCTAACTGCTTCTTCATTTTCACAATCTGAACTCCACGCGGTAGCAGGTCAAATCAACGGCTGGATTCCCGCCACAGTTGGTGCCGTCGACACCTGTCCTATCCCGGTCCCACATAACGACAATCGTATAAACATTATTCAAATAGGAGACAGTACCTCGCCCACCAGGCAAGCGCGATTGAATAATCTGCTGCCACTCATAAGTATCCATTGCCTTAATCTGGTCGGCAGTGCAGCCGGTGTCTTTGCAGGCCGGATCGGTCGCCGCATTGCCGGTATCAATATTGTGGTAGT
This sequence comes from Simiduia agarivorans SA1 = DSM 21679, assembly GCF_000305785.2. NCBI lineage: Bacteria > Pseudomonadati > Pseudomonadota > Gammaproteobacteria > Cellvibrionales > Cellvibrionaceae > Simiduia > Simiduia agarivorans. Next base: position 1,924,352 of record NC_018868.3, read on the forward strand.
CGTCGTCATCGTCAGTGGTCAATACATCGTTGTACGCCATGATGCGGTCAATCATGTCTTGCGCAATAATCTGCGCATCTGACGTATAGACGGCGGATTGGGTGCTTCTGACACTACTGAATTGCAACGCCAAAGCTCCCATCAGGCCAACAGCCAGCACGAACAAGCCGACCATCAGCTCAATCATTCCACTACCTGTTTGATGTAATGGTGGTCTTATGGGCATGTGTCTTCCCTCACAGTAATAGACATAGCGCCGGACGCGGCTAACACCGCTTGGTGAACACGCTTAGCATTCGGGTGGCAAAGGGTAACGCGGGTGGCACTTGCCGCAATTCGTTCACCCTGAGCATTAAAACCAAATGCACTGGCATCCACGGTGACAGAGGTATTGGTAGCAAGGCCTTTATCCGCACGCAAAATGCAGTCTTCTGTATCGGTACAGTTCTTAGTACCCAACTCAGGAGTCATATTGCCATTGCGATCGCGGAACAATATCCAGCCACTGACCCATTGTCCGGCAGCACAACTCTCACCATCAGATGATGGACAAATAGATACATTGGCCGCCCGCGTGATCGATTCGGACCGGGCAAATGACAGCGCTGTCGTTAAGCGCGATACATCCGCTACGAGTGAACGCTCATTGATGAAGTTGGTCAGGGAAGGAATCCCAACGCCCAGCAAAACGGAGGCAATAAGCACCACCACCATCAATTCAATTACTGTAAAACCAGAATATTTTTTCATAGTCACGTTATATCAGAAGGTTGAGATACCTACCCGCCAAGGGCGATAAACGGAGGGCTTGAACGACCGGCGACAAGCCGTTGGGTGGGGTTTGACCACAAGCGTGAACCCCGTCACATACGGGGCCTGAGCCCCGACCGGGAAAAGAGTTTACCTGAGCTCGCGGGGGAGGGAGAAGGCGATATTTTCGGGCGTGCCGGCCATTTCGAGCGGCGCCAGGGCCCCCATGGTTTCAAGCCGGCGGATCACACCCTGCACCAGCACCTCGGGTGCGGAGGCGCCTGCGGTAATACCGATCGCGCGTTTGCCGGTCACCCAGGCAGGGGAAATGTCGTCTTCCGTGTCAATCAGGTGGGCTTCGGCGCCGCAGCGCTCCGCCAGCTCCCGCAACCGGTTGGAGTTGGAGCTGTTGACCGAGCCCACCACCAACACCAGGTCACATTCCAACGCCAGCTGCCGCACAGCGTCCTGGCGGTTGGTGGTGGCGTAACAGATGTCGTCTTTGCGAGGCCCCTGAATAGCCGGGAAGCGCTGGCGCAATGCATCGATCACCTGCGCGGTGTCGTCCATGGAAAGCGTGGTCTGGGTGACGTAGGCCAGGTGTTCCGGATCTCGCACCACCAGGTCTCGCACATTGGCTTCGTCCTCCACCAGATAAATGGCACCACCATTACTATCGTCATACTGACCCATGGTACCTTCCACCTCGGGGTGCCCCTCATGGCCAATGAGAATGCACTCCATGCCCGCCTTGGAATAGCGCGCCACCTCGATATGCACCTTGGTCACCAGCGGACAGGTGGCATCAAACACCTTGAGCTTGCGCTGCTCGGCCTCGTTGCGCACTGCCTGGGATACCCCATGCGCGCTGAAAATCACGATGGTATCGTCAGGCACCTCGTGCAGCTCATCCACAAAAATGGCGCCGCGGGCGCGCAAGTCGTCCACCACGTATTTGTTATGTACCACCTCGTGACGCACGTAGATGGGGGCGCCGAACACGTCCAGCGCCCGGTTCACAATATCGATGGCCCGATCGACGCCGGCACAGAAGCCGCGCGGATTAGCCAATTTCAGCTCAGCCGCCATTACGCCGCCTCCACCGACAGAATCTGCACCTCAAACAGGATGTCCTTGCCGGCCAGCGGGTGGTTGAAATCCACCGTGACCTGGTCCTGATCAAAGGCCGTAATTACGCCGGGCAACTCAGCCTTCTGGGCGTCGGCAAAGGAAACCACCAGGCCCTCAGCGAGGTCCATATCCGCTGCGAAGGTATGCCGAGGGAAGGTTTGCACATTATTCGGATTGGACTGACCGAACCCCTGTTCCGGGGCGATCACAAAGGTCTCCCGCTGGCCGGCAGTCATACCGATAAGCGGCCGCTCAAAACCGGGCAGCAGATTGCCATCCCCCACCACCAGCTGCGCGGGTTTACCGTCAAAATTGGAATCCACTACGCTGCCATCGCGCAATCGCAAAGCGAAATGCAGGGTCAACTTTGCCCCTTCTGCCACGGCTAGGGTCATTTTCTTTCTACCTCATCGGGCGTTTTCTTTGTGAAAAACACCATATCAACAATCAGCAAAGCCACCCCCACACAAATCGCGCTGTCGGCAATGTTGAAGGCGGGCCAGTAATAACTCTGGTAGTGGACGGAAATAAAATCCACCACGTATCCCAGTTGTACGCGGTCGATGAGGTTTCCGATGGCTCCGCCCAACACCAGCGAAAGTGCCAGCGATTCGAGCTTCTTGTCATCCGGCAAGCGCCAGATCCAGACCACCAGCACCAAGCTGACCACCAAAGCAATAGCCGTAAAAAACCAGCGTTGCCAGCCGCCCTGGTCACTCAGGAAGCTGAACGCCGCGCCGGGATTGTGCAACAAGGTCCAGTCCAGAAAGGCATTCACCGGCACAGGCACACCGTAACTCAGCGACTCAGTGGCATACCATTTGGTCCATTGGTCGAGCACAATCATCAGTACCGCAATGGCGTAGCCAAACAATATTCGTTTAGACATCATGCAAACGCCCGCGCTTCGCCCTGACCCGCCACGTTGTCCACACAACGCGCGCACAGCTCGGGGTGCGCTGCATTAGCACCCACATCAGCCCGGAAATGCCAACAACGGCCACACTTTTTGTGCACCGATTTAATCGCGGTCACTTTCAACCCTTTCACCTCGGTGGCAAAGCTTTCTGTTGGCGCGTCGGCGGATGACTTCAATTCGGCTTGCGAGGTGATCAACACGAAACGCAATTCGTCTTTCAATTTGGCCAACACCGCCTGCAGAGACTCATCCGCATACAACGCCACTTCAGCGGAAAGTGATGCACCCAGCTCGCCTGCGGCACGACGCTCTTCCAGCACCTTGTTGACAGCCGTTTTCGCCGCCGCCACCTGTGCCCATTCAGTTTTGCTCAATACAGCGTCACCGGAGGCTTGGGGGAATTCATACCACTCGGCCACGAACACCGGCACAGAGCGATCACCCGGAATAAACTGCCACATTTCGTCGGCAGTGAAACTCAGGATTGGCGCCACCCAACGGGCGAAGGCCTCGATGATGTGGTACAGCGCCGATTGCGCCGAACGGCGCGCGCGGCTATCGGCCTGCGTGGTGTACTGGCGATCTTTGATAATATCCAGATAAAAGCCGCCCATATCCACCACACAGAAGTTGTGCAGTTTCTGGTAAATCTGGTGGAACTGGTATTTGTCGTAGGCGCGCAGGATTTCAGCCTGCAATTCCGCTGCACGCTCCACTGCCCAGCGATCCAACGCGATCATGTCATCAATGGCCACCAGATCCGTTGCCGGGTCAAAGCCGGCCAGATTCGAGAGCATAAAACGCGCGGTATTGCGGATGCGACGATAGGAATCGGCCGTGCGCTTCAGGATTTCTTCCGATACGCTCATTTCGGTGCTGAAATCCGTCGCGGCCACCCACAGACGCAACACATCAGCGCCCAGATCGTTCATCACTTTCTGTGGCGGAATTACATTGCCGATGGACTTGGACATCTTGCGGCCGTTTTCATCCACGGTGAAACCATGGGTCAGCACGGCTTTGTACGGCGCCTCATTATTGATTGCCATCGCCGTTTTCAGCGACGACTGGAACCAGCCGCGGTGCTGGTCGCTGCCTTCGAGATACAGGTCGGCCGGGTACTGCAACTGGTCGCGGCGATTGAGCACAGCGTAATGGGTGACGCCGGAATCGAACCACACATCCAGCGTGTCGGTGACCTTGCTGTAATTATCCGCGTCATCGCCCAGTAATTCGCGCGCGTCCAGATCGAACCAGGCGTCCATCCCGGCCTGCTCCACCTTCAACGCCACCTGCTCGATCAGCTCGGCCGTTTGAGGATGCAGTTCCTGAGTATCTTTATGCACAAACAAGGCGATGGGCACGCCCCAGGTACGCTGACGGGAGATACACCAATCGGGCGATGAATCCAGCATGGAATCGATACGCGCACGGCCCCAGTCGGGAATCCACTGCACTTTTTCCACCGCGTCTTTCACCTGCGACAACAAACCGTTCTGGTTCATGCTCACAAACCACTGGGGCGTAGCGCGGAAGATCAGCGGCGTTTTGGTGCGCCAGCAATGCGGGTAGGAGTGGGTGATTTTGCTGTGCGCCCACAGCACGCCATTGGCCTTCAACAGATCAATGATCTTGTCATCCACCTTGTACACATGGTCACCGGCGAAAAACTCCACCTGCGGACGGTAGTTGCCGTTGTCATCCACGTAATTAAGCGTGCCAATGCCATTGGCTGTGCCCACCACAAAGTCTTCCATACCGTGATCGGGTGCGGTGTGCACACAACCGGTACCCGCATCAGTAGTGACGTGATCGCCGGTGATCAACGGCAGCTGTTTGTTATAGAACGGATGATTGACCTTCAGGCCTGCGAGCTTGTCGCCGGAAAGTGTTACCAACACATCGCCCGATTCAACACCGGCCTGCTTCAGTACACTTTCGTACAAGGCTTCTGCCACCAGAATGCGTTCATCGCCGGCCTGTACCAACACGTAATCGAGCGCGGCGTTGATACTCACGGCCTGACTGGACGGCAGGGTCCAGGGCGTGGTGGTCCAGATCACCACCGAGACTTTGCCACTTCCGGGCAGGGATCCCATCCGCGCAGCCAGATCTGCCTGGTCGCTTACGGGGTAACGCACATAAATGGAGTTGGAGGTTTTATCCTGATACTCCACTTCCGCCTCGGCCAGCGCCGAGCCGCCCACCACGCTCCAGTACACAGGCTTGAAACCGCGCATCAGGTGACCGTTATCGGCAATGCGTCCGAGCGCCCGAATGATATCTGCTTCGAATTTGTAATCCATGGTGAGGTAGGGATTATCCCAGTCGCCCAGTACACCCAAACGAATGAAATCGCGCTTCTGGCCTTCTACCTGCTTGGCGGCGTATTCACGACATTTCTGGCGGAAGGTTTTCACATCCACCTTGTCGCCGGCCTTACCCACTTTCTTTTCCACATTGTGCTCGATAGGCAGGCCGTGGCAGTCCCAACCGGGCACGTAGGGGGCGTCAAAACCGCTCAGGGTTTTGGCCTTGACGATAATGTCCTTCAGGATTTTATTGACTGAATGGCCAATGTGAATATCGCCATTGGCGTAGGGCGGGCCATCGTGCAAAATAAACTTGGGAGCACCTGCGCGGGCGTCGCGAATGATCTGATACAAGTTATCGCCGGTCCATTTTTTCAGGGTGTCCGGCTCGCGGTTAGCCAGGTTTGCCTTCATGGCAAAATCGGTTTGCGGCAAATTCAGGGTGGGCTTGTAATCGGTCATCGTTCAGTCAGCCAATCGCTTTTCATTCACTAAAGTAAGCCCGGCCTGCCGCCATATCCTGCTGGATTTGCTGGCGCAGTGCGTCGAGCGATTCGAATTTCTGTTCATCCCGCAGTTTCTTGCAAAATTGCACGGCAAGCTGCACGCCATATAAATCTTTTTCCGTATCGAACAGGTGAACTTCCAATATGGGCTTGGCACCTTCGGCCACGGTGGGTCGAACGCCCACATTGGCCACACCGGTAAACTGCTCGCCACGGGCACTGGCCCGCACGGCAAATACGCCGGCCAGTGGCGACCGGTAACGGTGCAGGTGGACATTCGCCGTGGGTGCGCCAATGGTGCGTCCCAATTGCTGCCCTTTAACAACCTTACCGGTCATACAGTAAGGGCGCCCCAACAGGGCCTCAGCCGTTTTGAGATCCCCCGCTTCCAACAGCTGACGGATACGGGTACTGCTGACCCTTTCTCCACCGAGCGTGAAGGTGGTGGTATCGGCTACGGTAAAGCCCAGCCGCTCACCTGCCGCACGCAAAAACGCAAAATCACCGGCGCGGTCACAACCAAAGCGGAAATCGTCACCGATGATCAATTCGCGTACGCCCAAACCTTGCACCAACACCTGCTCAACAAAATCGTTGGCGGTCATGTTGCGCAAGCGGGCGTTGAACGGCAAGCAGATGACGCGATCCACGCCCACCGACAGCAAGGCGTCAACCTTGTCGCGCAAGCGCATCAGGCGCGCCGGTGCTTGTTCACCGGAAAAATACTCGTAGGGCTGCGGCTCAAAGGTCATGGCCTGGGCCTGCACGCCCAACGCCTGCGCCCGGGCTTTCACCTGCGCCAACATGGCCTGATGCCCACGATGTACACCGTCAAAGGAACCAATGGTCAATACCCCGCCGCGCCCGGAGGCAGGCAGATTGTGCAGACCACGAATGAATGACGCTTGAGACATCTTGAGCCCAGATTTGGCGAGGCGGCAGTATAACCCGTTGCCGGCCAGCGTGGCACCCGCGCTGGCCGGCAGATTCAGACATGATCAGCCGATGATATCCAGCAGCTCGACATCAAACACCAGGGCCGCGAACGGCGGAATTGAGGCTCCCGCGCCACGTTCGCCGTAGGCCAGCTGGTAAGGAATATGCAAACGCCACTTGGAGCCCACAGGCATCAATTGCAGGGCTTCGGTCCAGCCGGCAATCACGCCACCTACGGGGAATTCCGCAGGCTCGCCGCGCTGGTAGGAACTGTCGAAAACGGTGCCGTCGGTCAGGGTGCCGTGGTAATGGGTACGCACGGTGGATTCGCGGCTGGGCTTGTCGCCACTACCTTCGTTGATGACTTCGTACTGCAGGCCGGAGGCCAGTGTCACAACCCCCTCGCGCTTGCCATTCTCTGCCAGGTACGCCTCGCCATCGGCAGCAGCTGCTTTGGCCTGCTCGGCCTGTTTGGCGCGCATGCGTTCACTCACTTCCTGGAAGGCTTTCTGCAGATCGGCTTCTGCAACCTGGCTGTGCTTGCCCGCCAACATGTCGGCCAGACCGGCTACCACGGCGTCAGGCGCCAGACCTTCAAACGGATTGGACATCAACTGCTCTCCCATCTGGCGGCCAATTCCGTAGCTCACCTGCTTTTCAACACTTTCAAACTTCAAATCAGACATGACTTTCTCGCTGGGCAAAAGGCGACCAGTTTAACAGAAAGCCCGGCCGGCTGTCCCGGGCCGCCCGATTCAGTGGATGCGATGGGGGGCCAGCTCTATGGCCTCCACCTTAGGGCCCAGGAGACTGATGAAGCCATTATTGCGATCCTCACCGGTGGCAGTGAACTCAAACGCATAGATCCGGCGGATTCTGAGCCAGCCGGCACTGTCGCGCGCCACGGCCAATTTCCGCAGTGCTACCGTGGCGTCCAACAGCTGCACGCCGTGTTGCTCACAGTGGCGATTTGCAGCCTGTAGCGTCAGTTCTTTAAGGCGCGCTACCTGCAAGGCATACCAGCCAAACCAGAACACCCCGAAAACCCACAACAGGTCGGTCAACTCAAGCATCACCGGCCTCGTCGGTATTGCCGATCAGGGTCTTGTAGTGATTGGCGTAATCTTCCAGATCGTCTGCCAACAAGCTGCGGAACTGGTTCACATAGTCTTTCAGCAACCCGTCCCGGTCATCCTTGAACGATGCCTTATCGATACTGCTTGCAGCGAGCGCATACGCATTGAAGCGCGAAGCGGCCACCATCAGCGCGCCCCCCACCTCGGTCAGCTCCAGCGACTCGGGCGCATCATTGGCCCGCTCAATAAACTGCTCTACCAACTGCCAGAAGGCGTCATCATTTGTTTGTGCCATGCATTTAATTCCGATTATCGATGTTTCAGATCCGCCATGCGCAAGCCAGCCAGAACCAGCAACCCCACATAAGCGATCAACCCCAGGCCACACACCAGCGCAAGCGCCAAAGTACGCTGCCACCAAAGACTGTCACCCCAGGCGGGCAACCAATAGAGACACAAGGCCAGCACAGCCACCATGCCAGCGTTCGCGACGCCGTATTGCCAGAACCGGCGACGCCACCGGCCATCGCTCACCCAGACATTCTGGCGGCGCAACCGGCTGAACAACATGCCGGCATTGAGAAAGGCCGACCCTGCCGTGGCCAACGCCAGCCCCATATGCCCCACCTGCCAATAGCTGTGCAAAGGCACCACGAACAACAGGTTCATCACCATATTGGCCACCATGGCAATGATGCCAATGCGCACCGGCGTTTTCATATCCTGACGGGCGTAGAACCCGGGCGCCAGCACCTTGATGGCCATGAATGCGGTCAAGCCAAGGGCATAGGCACACAAACTCAGGCGCGACATGGCAATATCCGCCGCCGTAGTTTTACCGTACATGAACAGAGTAGCCAGAATGGGCTCTGCCAGAATCAGCAGCGCCAGACTGGAGGGCAGCGCAATCAGGAAAATCAAGTGCAAAGACCAGTTCATCGTCCGGCTGAAGCGCTCACTATCGGCGCCAGTGTGCTGACGTGACAAGCTGGGCAGGATGACCGTGGCAATGGCGACTCCAAACACACCCAGCGGCAGTTCCGCCAGGCGATCGGAGTAATACAGCCAGGACACCGAGCCCGTGGGCAAGAATGACGCCAGCACGGTGTCGAGCAATAAATTGATCTGACTGACCGACACACCAAACAAGGCCGGCACCATCAGCGTGAGCACCCGCTTGACGCCGGGGTGGCTGAAGTTCACCGACGGCACCGGCAGCAAATGGATACGAGCCAGAAACGGCAGCTGGAACAACAACTGTACACAACCGGCGACAAAAACGCCCCAGGCCAGGGCCATCACCGGCTCGGAGATTTGTGGCGAGATCACCACTGCCGCCGTAATCAGGCTGACATTGAGCAACACCGGCGTAATCGCGGGCACAGCAAACCGGTCATAGCTGTTGAGGATGGCACCGGCAAAACCGGTGAGCGAAATCAACAATAGGTAGGGAAAGGTGATACGGATCATATCGCTCACCAAGCCAAACTTCTGTTCATCGGCGGCGAAGCCGGGGGCAAACAGATAGGCCACCACCGGCGCCGCCAGGCACGCCAGCACCGTGAGCAGGAACAGCACCGAGCCCAGACAGCCCGCCACCGCATTGATCAGCTCGCGCACCGCCGCGTGCGAACCCCGCTCCCGGTATTCGGACAGCACCGGCACAAAGGCCTGCGCGAAAGCGCCTTCAGCAAACAGCCGCCGCAAAAAATTAGGGATTTTGAAGGCCACAAAAAACGCGTCCGCACCCGCCTCTGCGCCGATGAAGCGGGCAAACACCACATCCCGCACCAGTCCGAGAATGCGGGAGACAAAGGTCATGGAGGACACCACAGAGCTGGCGCGCAACAGCCCTACGGGCTTCTTATCGGGAGGGGAAATGTCGCTCAATCTCTGTGCCCAGCATTAAAAGAGCGCAGTGTAGCGGTTTTAACCCTGCTGCCAAAGCTCATCGAGATCAGGAAAGCTCCAATCCTCGGTCGGCTCCCGCCCGAGGATTTTATCGTCCACCTTAGCCAGGTCCACCAATTTGGGCGGAATACGGACCTCACTGATGGTACTGAAAAACACTTTCACCTTGGGTTTCAGCAAATTACCTGGATTCTGCTCTACCACCACACCCAGCCGCTTAGAGCCTAGCCGCACCAACGATCCCACAGGGTATATGCCCAAACTTTTCACAAAGGCCTGAAAGATATGGGCATCGAAGTGGCCGTCGCTCCATTCGGCCATTTTTTTCAGGGATTCTGCTGGATCCCACCCCCGCTTGTAGGGGCGATTACTGGTGATGGCATCGTACACATCACACACCGCGGTCATGCGGGCAAGCTCACTGATCTCAGCGGCCTTTAGCCCACGCGGGTAACCCGAACCATTGGTCTTCTCGTGATGATACAGACAGGCATTCAACACCTCGTCACTGACGCCCCCCCTTTCCTTCAGCAGCGCCCAGCCTTTCTCGGGATGGGTTTTAATGATGGCAAACTCCTCATCGGTGAGCTTGCCGGGCTTATTCAGTACCTCCATCGGCACCAGCGCTTTACCCAAGTCGTGCAGCAGCCCTGCCATGCCCGCCTCCCGTACCTGCGCCTCCTCCATACCCAGCTCCCGCGCCAGCGCAATCATCAACGCACACACCGCCACCGAGTGCATGTAGGTATATTCGTCAGCTGTTTTCAGTCTGGCCAGACTGATGAGCGCGCCCGGGTTGCGCGCCACTGAATCGGAAATCTCGTTGACCATGGCCTGGCAGTGTTCGGGGTCGACCGCCTTGCCCATCCTGGCCTCTGAAAACATCTGCTCGACTGCCGCACGCGCTTTTTGACAGATACGACTGGCCCGGCGAACCTCATCGGCCATCGACCGTTTGGGTTGAACCAACGGCTGCGCACCGGCAACAAGCGCCTCTACGTGCACATCCTGAGGATCAGGGCATTCTTCTGCCTGCTCCCGGGTAACATCGGCCCCTTTGGCAGTATCAATCCACACGTGGGTAATATTACTGGACATGACTTTCTGCCTGTCCTGCTCCGACTCCAGCAGGAACTTCGCCCGCCAGAAGGGATGCTCCATCCAGGAACCGCAAAACTCCTCTATATACATTCCCAACGTCAGCAGTTCTTTGGGGATCTTGCGTCTGTTTGATTCATTCATGGGCGGAAACTACGTCCAATCCGGCTCAGCCCATTTAGCCTAGCCTGCCCCAATCAGGATCGCCATAAAGACCACCCTACCGGGAATAGCAGCTGGCTGTTGACACTGGGCGTTAAATGAGCATAATGTCGCGTCCTTGATTTGTACCTAGTGATTTTAACAGGAGCAACACGGTGGCAAACTCACCCCAAGCTAAAAAACGTGCTCGTCAGAACGAGAAGGCTCGTAAGCACAACGCCAGCCTGCGCTCCATGACGCGCACTTACATCAAAAAAGTGGTAGCAGCGATCAAAGCTGGTGACCAGGAAGCCGCAAAAGCAGCCTTCGCTGCCGCAGTACCTGTGATCGACCGCATTGCTGACAAAGGCATCATCCACAAGAACAAGGCCGCTCGTCACAAGAGCCGCCTGAACGCTCAGATCAAGGCCCTGGCTGCCTAAAATCCCGAGCAGGATGACCCAACAAAAACCCCGGCATGCCGGGGTTTTTGCTTTTCTGGGACCGCACGCTTATCAAGTGCAGAGATAAACAGATCAGTCTTTCCAGTCCACCAACACCAGATTGTCGCGATGGATCAGCTCCTGCTCATCCACATAGCCCAATACCGCTTCGATCTGATCGCTACCGGTACCAATCAGCTGACTGACCTCATCGGCACCGTAATTCACCAGGCCGCGCGCGATTTCGGCGCCATTCAGATCCCGGCAAACCACCATATCCCCGCGGGTAAACTGGCCGCTGACCGCGCAAACGCCCACAGGCAACAGGCTTTTGCCTTTGTGCTGCAACGCCCGCACGGCACCGTCATCCAGCACCAATTCGCCCAGCGTCTGCAAATGCCCCGCCAGCCAGTTCTTACGTGCCGTCTTCGGCTCACAATCCGCATACAACAGGGTGCCCACGGACTCGGCAGCCCTGACACTGTCGAGCACTGAAGGTAAGCGACCACCCACTATCAGCGTGTGGGTGCCACTTCTCGCCGCCAGTCGGGCCGCCCGCACTTTAGTCACCATGCCACCTCGCCCCAGGGCTCCGCCATCGCCGGCCATGTCGTCCAGACGCGAATCAAACGCCGGCAAATAGCTGAGCAAGCGGGCATCGGGGTTATTGCGGGGGTCGGCCGAATACATGCCGTTCTGGTCGGTCATCAAGACCAACACATCCGCCTCCACCAGGTTCGCCACCAAGGCCCCTAGCGTGTCGTTATCGCCAAATCGGATTTCATCGGTCACCACTGTGTCGTTTTCGTTCACCACTGGCACCACCCCAAAATCGAGCAATGTGGTCAGGGTTGAGCGCGCATTGAGATAGCGCTCACGATTGGACAGGTCGTCGTGGGTCAGCAACACCTGCGCGGTGTGCAGATCGTGCTTCTGGAATTCCTGCTCGTAATTCTGCACCAGACGCATTTGGCCCACTGCCGCAGCGGCCTGAAGCTCGTGCATGGCGTGCGGGCGCACGGTCCAGCCCAGCCGCCGCATACCGGCTGCAACGGCACCGGATGATACCAGCACCACCTCGATACCGGCCTGCCGCAAGCGTGCAATTTGCGCCACCCACTCGGCAATCGCCGGCTTGTCCAAGCCCTGGCCATTATTGGTCAGCAAGGAGCTGCCAATTTTTACCACCCAGCGCTGGCTGCGCGCCATTTGCGCGCGGGTTTTCAGATTCTGTGACTCGCTATTGCCATCATCCTGGCTATTGTGTGTACTCATAAATCCCTTGCATTAAGGCTCGTAAACAAACTCCACATCGTAATCATCATCATCCCAGTCATCATCGTCATCAGACTGGTCTTTTTGCGCGGCCTTGCGGGCACGGTAACGCTCACGCAGTTCGGCAATGCGCTCACGCGCCTCAATCTGCATTTGCTCCTGCGCCTCAGCCTCCTGCTCGGCCAACTCGGGCGTTTCTTCCTCGGCCTCCCAAACAGCTTCCAGGTGATCCATCAGGCGCCCGGCCAATTCATCGGTGCCCTGCTGACTGATGCCGGCGATGCGGAATACCGGCCCCTGCCAGTCGAGCGCTTCGATCAACGCATCACAGCGGGCGTTAAACTCCTCCGGTTCCAACAAGTCGGCCTTGTTCAGCACCAACCAGCGTTCGCGCTGCGCCAAAGTGGCACTGAATGACTCCAACTCCCGAATGATGGATTGCGCGCTGTCGATTGGATCCGATTCATCAAACGGCGCCATATCCACCAGGTGCAACAACACACGACAACGGGTCAGGTGCTTGAGGAATCGGATACCCAGGCCGGCACCTTCAGAGGCACCTTCGATCAAGCCGGGCAAATCCGCAATCACAAAGCTGCGATGGGCCTGCACTTTTACCACCCCGAGGTTAGGCACCAGGGTGGTAAAGGGATAGTTGGCCACTTTCGGCTTGGCCGCCGACACGGCGCGGATAAAGGTGGACTTGCCCGCATTGGGCAACCCCAGCAACCCCACATCGGCCAGCACCTTGAGCTCAAGCTTGAGATTGCGCTTCTGCCCCTCGGTGCCGTGCGTGGTTTTGCGCGGCGCGCGGTTAACGGAGCTCTTGAAACGGGTGTTGCCCAGACCATGCCAGCCACCCTGCGCAACCAGAATGCGCTGCCCGGGTGCCTTGATATCACCCAGAATTTCATTGGTATCGGTATCAATAATGGTGGTACCCACGGGCACCTTCAGCACCACGTCGTCGCCTTTGGCGCCAGTGCATTGGCTGGAACCACCTTTTTCGCCATTGCTGGCGCGGTATTTGGGCTGATAACGGTAGTCGATCAGCGTATTGAGGCTGTCGTCACCCTCGATATACACACTGCCACCATCACCACCGTCGCCCCCATCGGGGCCACCCTTGGCCACAAACTTCTCCCGGCGGAAGCTCATGAGGCCGTTGCCGCCATCACCGGCCGCTACAAAAATGGGTGCCTCATCAACAAATTTCACGTGCAACTCCCGCCCGAAGGCCTGTGTTGTTGGCCGGCATCAACGCCAACCCCTTTCGCCCATATAAAAAAACCCCATCGCAAGCGACAGGGCTTTTCTTAAAAAACCGGAATAACCGAATTAAGCAGCGGGAACGATGCTTACAAACTTACGGTTGTTCGGGCCTTTTACTTCAAACTTAACAGTACCGGTCGCCTTAGCGAACAAGGTATGGTCTTTGCCGATACCTACGTTCTCACCAGCGTGGAAACGGGTGCCGCGCTGACGAACCAGAATGTTGCCTGCCAATACTTCCTGGCCGCCGAAACGCTTAACGCCAAGGCGTTTACTTTCCGAATCGCGACCGTTACGGGTACTACCACCAGCTTTTTTGTGAGCCATGAGTCAATACTCCTCTCTTAACCTTTGATACCAGTGATTTTCACTTCGGTGAACCACTGACGGTGACCTTGACGCTTCATGGAGTGCTTACGGCGACGGAACTTGACGATCATCACCTTGTCACCACGACCATGGCATACCACTTCAGCGGTAACCTTAGCACCCTCTACCAGAGGCGCGCCCAGAGAAACCTTGTCGCCATCGGCAACCAGCAGGACCTTGTCGAACTCGATGGTTTCGCCGGTCGCTACTTCGATTTTCTCCAGTTTGAGGGTCTCGCCCTCAACTACGCGGTGCTGCTTGCCACCACTTTCAAATACTGCGTACATTTTCCGCTCCAATTAACCAAATTGGACGACACGAAGTAGCTCACCCACCTGGGCTCGCGTTTTATTAACTTGCGTCGTATGCAATTTCAGGGGGCGCGATTCTACTGCATGGTTAAAATGCAAGCAACCTCTGATTGCGTCGATTTCAGCCCTCCGACCCGTCTTTCGCTTGACACCCATGGAGCCCCTCCCTAGCATCCCCCGCAATCATTCCGCTAACTAAAAGATGCCCCTATGCTGTCGTTTCACCAGGCCGTGGCCGAGGATTTCAAGCAGGTCAACCAGCTCATCATCGACCAACTGCACTCCGATGTGGGCCTGGTAGAGAATATCGGCCACTATCTGGTCGAAGCCGGTGGCAAGCGCTTGCGTCCTTTATTAGTGCTGCTGTGCGCCAACGCCCTGGGCCTGGACGACCGGAAAAAGCTGGATCTGGCTGCCATTATCGAGTTCATCCACACCGCGACCCTGCTGCACGACGACGTGGTGGACGTCTCGGCATTGCGCCGCGGGCGCCCTACCGCCAATGCCCAATGGGGCAACGCACCCTCAGTACTGGTGGGTGACTTCCTGTATTCGCGCGCCTTCCAGATGATGGTGGGCATCGGCAGCATGGATATCATGCGCATCCTGGCCGACACCACCAACACCATCTCCGAGGGCGAAGTCCAGCAGCTGGTGAACGCCAAGAACCCGGATATCACCGAAGCCGACTACTATACCGTCATCCATAAGAAGACCGCTGCCCTGTTCGAGGCCGCGTGCGAAACTGCTGCAGTCCTGGCCGGCGCGAGCCTGCAGATGCGCCAACAATTGCGCACTTACGGCTACCACCTGGGCCTGGCATTCCAGCTGGTGGATGACGCGCTCGACTACGAAGGCGACGCCGCCAAGCTGGGCAAAAATGTGGGGGACGACCTGGCCGAAGGCAAACCCACCCTGCCCTTGCTGCGCGTCATGGCGGTGGGCTCTGAAGCACAGGCCGATACCGTCGCCCGGGCCCTGCGCGAAGGCGATGCCAGTGCGCTGCCCGCCATCCTCGAGGCGGTTCACGCCACCGGCGGATCGGCCTATACCATGGATGCCGCACGCGAACAGGTGGCTCGCGCCCTCGCGCAGCTGGCCGACCTGCCAGACAGCCAATACAAACAGGCACTGGTGGATCTGGCCAATTTCAGCATAGCCCGCGACCATTGAACCCCCGTTTGCCCGCCCCCCAGTCTGGACAAGGCAGTCGCAGCCGGTAGAATGGCGGGCTTTGCACAACGGCAGACCGTCGCCACGCCGCTTATCAGAGCAGCTACAGTAAAGGGGCGACACGGTATGACTTACAGAAACACACTAATAAAGCAGGCAAGCTATGATTCCCGCTGACCGAAAGAATGCTTACGAGCGCGACGATTTACTGGAGTGCGGCCACGGCCGGATGTTTGGCCCGGGCAACGCCCAATTGCCTGTACCCAACATGTTGATGCTGGATCGCATCAGCCACATTTCCGATCAGGGTGGCGAATTCGGCAAAGGCGAAATCGTCGCCGAACTGGATATCACGCCCGACCTGTGGTTCTTTGACTGCCACTTCCCCGGCGACCCGGTCATGCCCGGCTGTCTGGGTCTGGATGCCATGTGGCAGTTGGTGGGCTTCTTTCTGGCCTGGAAAGGCAACAAAGGCCGCGGCCGCGCGCTGGGCTCAGGCGAGGTGAAGTTCACCGGCCAGATCCTGCCCACCGCCAAGAAGGTGACTTACCACATCAACCTGAAGCGCGTGATTGAGCGCAAACTGATCATGGGCATCGCCGATGGCCGTGTTTCAGTAGACGGCAAAGACATCTATTTCGCAAAAGACCTGCGCGTTGGCCTGTTCACCAACACCGACAGCTTCTGATATAACGCCCGTCAATCGTCTGGTATCAGGGCAACTATCGAACTCTTGTGCGATAATTGCCCCTGACACCTGCATGGCACTGTGCCCCAATTTCGAGGTCAAGTATGAAACGCGTTGTAGTTACCGGCATGGGCATCACGTCCTGCCTCGGGACTGACAAAGAAACCGTTACCCAGGCGCTGCGCGAAGGCCGCTCCGGGATCAAGTTCAAACAAGAATATGCCGACATGGGCTTCCGCTCGCACGTGGCCGGCCAGGTTGAGATTGACCTGAAAGAACACATCGACCGTAAGACCCTGCGTTTCATGGGCGACGCGGCCGGTTACGCCTACGTTGCCATGCAGCAGGCAATCACCGATTCAGGCCTGAGCGAAGAGCAAGTGTCCAATATCCGCACCGGCCTGATCATGGGTTCCGGCGGCGCCTCCTCCGCGAATCTGGTGGAATCCGCCGATATCGTGCGCGAAAAAGGCATCAAGCGCGTTGGCCCCTACCGGGTGACCCAGACCATGGGCTCTACCGTGTCGGCCTGTCTGGCGACCCCGTTCAAGATCAAGGGCTACAACTACTCCATCAGCTCCGCCTGCGCCACCAGTGCCCACTGCATTGGCAACGCCATGGAGCTGATCCAGATGGGCAAACAGGACATCGTCTTCGCCGGTGGCGGCGAAGAAGAGCACTGGACCCTCACAGCGCTGTTCGACGCCATGGGCGCCCTTTCCACCAAGTACAACGAGACGCCCGACAAGGCCTCACGTGCCTACGACGCTGAACGCGATGGCTTTGTGATTGCCGGCGGCGGCGGTTGTCTGGTGCTGGAAGAATACGAACACGCGAAAGCACGTGGCGCCAAGATTTACGCCGAACTGGTGGGCTACGGCGCCACCTCCGACGGCTACGACATGGTGGCGCCCTCGGGCGAAGGCGCGCAGCGTTGTATGCAGCTGGCCATGTCTACCGTCAATGGCGACATTGACTACATCAACTCGCACGGCACCTCTACCCCCGTGGGCGATGTGGCCGAGCTGGGTGCCATCCGCTCCGTGTTTGGCGACAAAACCCCGATGATCAGCTCCACCAAGTCACTCACGGGCCACAGCCTGGGTGCCACCGGTGTACAGGAGGCGATCTACTGCCTGCTGATGATGGAAAACAATTTCCTTTGCGCCAGCGCCAACATCGAAACCCTGGACGACGCCGCGGCCGGCATGAACGTACTCACCGAGTGCAAGGATGTCAGCATCAAGCGCGCCATGTCCAACAGCTTCGGCTTTGGCGGCACCAATGCTTGCCTGGTGTTTGAAAAGCTGGATTGATCGATCATTCACGATAAAAAAAGGCGCAACCCCGGTTGCGCCTTTTTTGTTGAGGCGGGGTGGCCCTCAGGAAGCCTTTGCCGGCTCCAGATAACCCGTACGCTTGAGCCAGGACCTGAGCGCCGGCCTTAACCCCTGCCGCCAACTGCGGGGCTGAATGCCAAAGTTGTCGCGCACCCGCCGTAACTCCAGCACTGCACTGTTGTCGGTTGGGGTTTCCAGCTCTTCCAATTGCAGGGTCTGGCCAATCTCAGCCTCGATCATTTCACGCACTTTCTGCGCAAAAACAAGTTCGGAGCACACATCGCTGGAGCCGAAATGCATCACACCCCAGTTGTCTGCGCCGTAGATAATTTGTTGGGTGATGGCATAAACGGCACGTACCACATCACTCACCAGCACCGGCGTGCCGCGCCAGTGGTCGGACACCACGGTTGCGCGCCCGGCCTGGAAATCTGCCAGCAATCGGGCCAGCAAACTGCCGCCTACCGTTGACAGCACCCAGCTTGAGCGCAGGCACAATACCCTCGACAAGGCGTCTGCGAGCACGGCCTCCGCCTCGCTGAACACCTGCGAAAGCTCCGTTTCTGCCTTGGGCACATCGGCCTCTTTGTGACTGACCCGACCCTCGCCATGAAACACGCGATAGCTGGACAAATGCACCACGGCACAATCCCGTCCGGCCACCGCTTTGGCCAGACTGCGCGCTCCGGCTACCAGCAACTCGGGCTTCACCGCCGCGCCCTCGCCCCAACCGGTGGTATTGAGGATCAGGTGCGGGGCTATCTGGTCCAGATAGTCGGCCACCTGCGCACTATCGCGCCAATCCAGGTCGGCCGGGTGCTCCGCAACGAAGCGATGCGTGGTGGACTCAAAACGCTGACGCAACCCCGACCCCAGTGGAGAACCGGTATCGGTCAGCAGGATATTGATCGCCATCGGGAATACTACTTACCGTAAAAAGCTTAACTTTACCCATCTGGGCCGTTCTTGACGAGCCCTGCACTTCCACCTTTCGGCACGGCGGAAGGCGTCATGAAATGAACTGAGATGCCACCCGGGCCGATTACCGTTACAATGCGACTACTTTTTCCGCCAGTCACGGACGATTGCAATGGAGTTTTCGCAGGTCTCGCTTACCGCCTATATCGGCGCCGCCATCATGGCCTGGGTGCTCGCCGCGGTATACCTGTTGGACTGGCGCCACCATCGCGCTGAACGGGCGTTGGGCGTCGCCGCGCTGGTTCACGGCCTGAACCTGGCTCTCACCGGCCTGACCTTCAGCACGCTGGCGGCTCCGCCTCAGGCCATGTTAGTAGTGGAAGCATTGCACTACGCCTGCTGGGCGCTCGCGCTGCGGACGTTGCTACAACACACCGGCAGGGCCAAATTACCCCGCGCGCAAACCCTGCTGTTCGCTCTGCCCTGGCCGATTGCCGGCGTGCTGTTGCTGGCTGCCATCACCCAAATGAATTTTCTGTTTTTCCTCGGTACCTGGATATCCCTGGCCTTGTCGGTCATCGCCCTGGTGTGTGTCGAGCAAACCTATCGCTTCGCCACCGAAAACAACCGCGGCAACAAGGTCATTGTCATCAGCCTGGGCGCACTGTTTCTGTACGACACCTACCTCTACAGCTACGCCACCATCTTCCAGCAATTTGACCCCATGCTCTGGCAATCCCGCGCAGCCGTTTCCATCGGTGTATGCCTTTTCATGGCGCTGGGCAAGCAATTGCTGGGCAAACAGTCCAACATCAGCTCAGACCTGTCGCTATCACGCCCCATGGCGTTTTACTCCACCTCGCTGATTGCGGTGGGATCGCTGTTCATGGTGCTGGCGCTCGGTGGCTACTATGTGCGCATCTACTCGGGCAACTGGGGCTCGGTGGTTTATTCGTTGCTGGTAATCGGCGCGGTGCTGCTGGTGTTCTCCATGCTGGTATCGCGCTCCTTGCGAGAGCAGATGTCGGCCATCATCAACAAACACCTGTTCCGGCACAAATACGATTACCGCTCTGAATGGCTGCGATTAATCAATTTTTTGTCCATGCCCACCGATGGTAGCGAAGCCGCACAACGGGCTTTTTTGGCCGCCACGTCCATCACCAAAGCCTCCGGCGGTGCCCTGTGGCTGAAAAAGAGCGACCATTTTGACCCGGTGTTCCAGCTTGCCCTGCCCACGGGCAGCCATCCACCCAAGGTCGATACTGCCAGTGAGTTCTGCCGTATCATGCAGTCGCACGAATGGGTATTCCTGATCCATGCAAAACCCGGCCAATCACAGGCCAAGTACAACGAATTGCTGCCCCCTTGGGTGATCAACAATAAACAGCACTGGCTGCTGCTACCATTGATGGCCGGTCACGAACTGGTGGGGTTCCTGCTCTTGTGTGAGCCACACAACGCCAACCCCATCACGTGGGAAGACCTGGATTTATTCAAAACCACCGGCAGGCAGCTGGGCAGCTACCTGAAATTGCATCAGCAATCCGAACAGCTGGCAGAGAACCGACAGTTTGACACCTTCAACAAACTGGTCGCATTCATTGTGCACGACATCAACAATGTTATCGCCCAACAATCGTTGGTGGTGAAAAACGCAGAAAAACACAAACACAAACCCGAATTTGTGGACGATGCCATGCACACCATCGACAACTCCGTTGAACGCATGCGGCAATTGCTCAAGAAACTGTCGCCGGGCGCCAACGAACTGGTGCAGAAAGTCAAAATTCACGATGCGGTCCGGCTCGCCATCGACGAGAGCAAACAGTCGCGCTCAAAAATCAATAAGCAGTTAGACCTGGGCAGCCATTGGTTGATGGCAGATCAGGTTCGACTGGTGATGACCATCAGTCATTTCATCAAAAACGCCGTGGATGCCACCGCAGAGCAGGGCGAGGTCCGTGTTACAATGACGCTGGAGCCTGCCCGCGCCACGATTCTCATAGAAGATACCGGCCACGGCATGGATAGCAATTTTATCCAGCACCGTTTGTTCAAACCCTTCGACACCACTAAATCGGGCAAGGGCATGGGCATCGGGGCCTATTTGTCGCGCGAGTACATCAAAGAGCTCGGCGGCACACTAGAAGTCAGCAGTAAAATCGGTGAAGGCACCCAGGTGGTATTTACCCTACCGGTGCAATCCACGGAATCAGAAAAGATCAGGGAAGCCAGCAGACTATGAGCAACGACAAACCCACCCTGCTTGTCATCGAAGACGACAAAGGGCTGCAAAGTCAGCTGCGCTGGCATTTTGAGGATTACAACACCGTATTTGCCGAGAATCGCCAGGATGCCTGCGCTGCCTTGCGCATGCACGAGGCACCGGTTGTCATTCAGGACCTGGGCCTGCCACCCGACGCCGACGGTGTCGATGAAGGCATGAAATGTGTGCGCGATTTACTCAGGCTTTCACCCAACACTAAAATCATTGTCATGACCGGAAAGACCGGGCACGAGCATGCGGTGCAGGCCATTGGTCTCGGCGCCTATGATTACTACCAAAAGCCGGTGGACCCAAACGCTCTGGACCTGGTGGTTAAACGAGCCTTCCATATTCATTCTCTCGAAGAAGAAAACAAGCGCCTTCAGCAACGGAATCAACAACCGCTGGAAGGCCTGATTACCAATGACGAGCAGATGCTGAAAATCTGCCGTACGCTCGAGAAAATCGCCCCCACCAACGTGACCTGCACCATCCTGGGCGAAAGCGGCACCGGCAAAGAAGTGGTGGCGCGGGCGATTCACGAACTGAGCCCCAACGCCACCAAGCGCTTTGTCGCCATCAATTGCGCGGCCGTGCCGGAAAACCTGATAGAAAGTGAACTGTTCGGTTACGAAAAAGGCGCCTTCACCGGTGCAGCCAAACAAACCATCGGCAAGGTAGAGCTTGCCAACGAGGGCACCCTGTTTCTGGATGAAATTGGCGACATGCCACTTAACCTGCAAGCCAAGCTGCTGCGCTTTTTGCAGGAGCGGGTCATTGAACGCGTGGGCGGACGCACCGAGATTCCCGTGGACGTACGGGTGATCTGCGCCACCAATAAAAATCTTGAACAAATGGTTGCGGACGGCAGCTTCCGCGAAGACCTGTATTATCGCATCAGTGAAATTACCGTCGACATTCCGCCGCTGCGGGAACGCAACGGTGACAAAGTGCTGCTGGCGCGCCATTTCAAGCGCAAATTTGCCAAAGAACACGGCCAGCAAATCACCGACTTCACCGCCGACGCCCTGGCGGCGATCGAGTCCCATCGCTGGCCCGGGAATGTGCGTGAAATGGAAAACAAAATTAAGCGCGCCGTGATTATGGCCGACAATAAAATGATCAACTGTGATGATCTCGGCCTGTGCGGTGATCACAATGCGCTCAGCCTGAATTTACGTCAGGTGCGCAGCGAAGCAGAAAAATCTGCCATCGTGCGCGCGCTGTGCATCACAGAAGACAATATCTCAGCCGCCGCGAAACTGCTGGGCATTACCCGGCCCACATTTTACGACCTAATAAAAAAGCATGACATAAATATTGGTAATGCCAGCTGAGAGTGTGTCTGCCGCCCTGTCGGACATTAGCCACAAAGTCGGAAAAATTTACACCCGCACCAATGGCGTCACACTTTGATGATTGTGGCGCCTAAATCCCTTGCACACGCGCACCAATCCTTCAGAATCCATTTGCATTAATGAGGTAAAGGTTATTTCGAAGTGCAATATAGTGTGAAGCACGTCTCAATTCTGGCGCTCGCTCTGTGCATCACGGCATGCGGCGGAGGTCAATCACAAACCTTTGCCCAGGAAGGCGCCAACAAACCCACGCCAACGCCCACCCCGGCGCCAACCCCAACACCCGAGCCGACACCCACGCCCACCCCCGCACCGCCAGAACCCGGCGTACACTACGTTAACGGGCAAGTACTGATCATGTGGGCGCCGCCCAGTCATCGGGAGAATGGTGACCAACTAACGCCATCAGAGATCGGCGGTTACGAAGTCAGGTTCCGGGAGTATGAGGCCCCCACTTATACGTACCTTTTGCAAAAGCCCAATGCCGGCGACGCCATCCTCATTAACTACCTTGAAGGCTACTACGAGTTTGAGGTGGCAGCCTTCGATACCAACGGCCTGTACAGCCGCTTTGTGCCGGTGACTCCCCAGTAGAACAATACGTCGGTTTTTTTTACATCAACCCAATCCATCTTCCTTTGAATGCTGGTAACTGCTTGATATTACAAAGCATTTATCGATGGCATGCATCCTGCTAACTAGTCTCTGCCCCAAGAAAACGGGCCTCGCCAAAGGCCTTAATCGGGCAGCAGACTAACGGAGAAGCTCGCGCCCCGTGCCGTGCAAGGATGAAGAAGATGAACGCTATTACACGTAAAATTTTGTCACTGTGTTTGGTTTTGGCCCCGGCCTGCGCCAGTGCCGGTGTGGTCGTAAACTACAATCCAGACGCCACAGCGGGTGAAGCTGCATTCCTGGCGTTCCTGAATGGCCCTACCGTGGTAGAAAACTTTGACAGCCTGGGTGGTGCAACGGTGGATGACAACACATTTCAAGGCAGCTGGGAGAGCCACGCGGCCAGCTACAGCACTAACGCAGGCACATTCACACTGGTTACGGCCGGTCAGGGCGGCAGCAACAAACACAATAACCACCTGATGATAGAAAGCGCAGAAACCGGCGAATACGGTCGCGAAGTTTTATCTGATTATCAGGGAGATTTGTGGCTCGACAGCAATGACGCCAGAAAGGTGTCCTGGACCTTCGACAACCCACAAACCTTCGGCATGAATGCATTTGGCTTTTTCCTGGCCGACGCTGCCGATATCAGTGCAAAACTGACGCTTATCTTTGATGACGGTAACTACTCCGATACTTACACTATCAATCCGTACACCCAAAGCGGCAGTATGGGCTATGTATCGGTAATCAGCAGCATGGCCATTGCAGGCGCAACGTTGACCTTCGATAACAGCACAGGCAACGATGGCTGGGGGATAGACGACATCACCATTGGCACCGTCAGCGAGCCGGGCTCTGTGCTGCTGCTTACACTAGGCCTGCTGAGCCTTGGCGTGGCGCGGCGTCGCATTAAAGCAGAGAAATAAAACGCCTTTCTACGCCGGCTTCTGCCGGCGTGCCTTCCCGTCGCCCAAATCCCCACGCACCGATTCCCCCCTTCATTCATGCTAATCACAACATCTGTCTGATCAATTGCTCATTAACATGCGAGCTGTGTTAACATTTCGCCCGCGAACAGACCCAATAGCAGGGATAGAAAGGGCAAAGATTTGTGATCATTGGTCATTTTATAGAGACGGAGCATCCCGGCGGCGCAGAGCAAGTTTTACTTGATATATGTGAACGTCTTCCAGAAAAAGGATGCACACCTGTACTGTTTCACTTTTCCCACCCATGGTTGGCTTCGGAATGTGAAAAACGTGGCATTAGTCAGGTGCCAATCCCCTTCCCCAAATTATTCAAGAAATCCTACCTTCTGCCTATATTCGCTGTGCGAATGGCAAAACTTTTGAAATTTCATAAAGTAGACGTGTTGCACAGCCATCTATTTGGCCCAATAGTCGGTGGTTCCCTTGCGGCTAAGCTTGCAGGTATACGCCACATTGGCACCCTGCATGACACTTACATGATTGAAGAAAAACCCAGTAGGATTCAGCAAATCAAGTTGGCATCCGTGTTGGGCAGCCAATTGGTGGCAGTATCGCGCTCGATGCAGGATTTTTATATCAGCCGCCTAAATCGGGGCAAACGTGCAGTAGGCTGTATTTACAACGGGATCGACCTGCAAGAATTCGAGCCAACCCCAGCCAAACGCAGAACACTGAAATTTATTTGTGTAGGCAGGCTAGTACCACTGAAGCAGGTAGAAAAGGTCGCAGAGACCTTTATTCAACTGGCTAGAGATTACGACGTATCGCTCACTATCATTGGCGGTGGTGACACCGCAATAAAACAGAGATTAGAAAAGCTGCAACATGCCAATCCCCAGCTCAATATTGAACTCGCCGGCCAACAGTCAAACGTCAGTAAATGGCTGACCGAGTCCGACATTTTCGTTCAATACTCAACAACCGAGGGACTGTCACGCAGCATTATTGAAGCTACAGCCGCTGGATTACCTTGCATTGTGAGTAATGTAGGGGGCAACAGTGAAATAGTAGAAAATGGCATTAACGGTTTTCTGGTAGACCCTGACAATTCGGACGAACTAATCAACGCAATGAAAAAGTTGTGCAATTCACCCGAATTACGCAACCGTTTTAGTGTAGCGTCCCGCCAAATAGCAAAAGAGCGCTTTTCAGCACCAAGCACACAAGCTCAATACCAATCGCTCTATGGAATCTCCAATGATTAAAGTACTAAAAAAAATATACAATCACTTCATTCGAAGAAAGCGCGAACTTTATATTCAAGATTTGGTAGACAAAGGGTTAAAGATCGGTAAGAACAGCATTCCAGTTGCAGACTTCTTTTTCGATCCCAGCCACTGCTTTTTAATCGATATTGGTGACAACGTAACCTTCGCGCCAAATGTCCGACTTATTGCACACGACGCTAGTAGCAAGTTTCTCACCGGCTACACCAAAATCGCAAAAATCACGATTCAGGACAACTGCTTTATTGGCGACTCAGTAATTGTTTTACCCGGCGTAACCATCGGAGAAGGCTCCATCATTGGTACCGGATCAATCGTTACCAAGGATGTGCCACCAAACAGTGTGGCTATAGGTTCACCCGCGAAGGTTGTTGATACGACAGAGAAGTATAAAAATAAACTCAAGTCACAAATGACGAACTCTAAGCAGTTCGACGAGTCTTATCACATTCAAATTGCATCTGAGTCTAAAAGAAAAGAAATACTAGAAAGCATAGAAGCTTCAGGAACTTGTTTTATAAAATAGCAATTTATAACATGGGAAACAAAACTCCTTGTTTTTCTACGAACTTAGTACTTGCAGATATCTTACTATATGCAGGAACTACAGCGCCGCAAGGAATATTGGCCCCCGGCAACACAACCACGCCAGTACCTAGCCAAACATCATCCCCAATAAAAACAGCTCTAGGCTCATCAACGGAATCAATTCTCTTCACACCAGGTGGCAAAAATATTTCATGTGCGTTTGAGTCCATAATTTGACAATTTGCCGCAACAAGACAGCGCTTGCCGAGAACTACTTTTTGTCTCGCATTGATACAGCTCGCATGAAATCTTGTTTCCTCACCAATGGATATGACGGCACCTGAACGAACCACCAGCTTCACTGGCGAGTACATAGATAAATGATAATCATCATTAAAAGAATTCAACAGCACCTTGCCGCCCAATTCCAAACGACCACCCTTTTCCAATAGCAAGACCGGCGCACCAAGCGTTCGCACATTTGAAAAAACAATATTAGGACTAAAAAAACGTTTCACTCTTAAGGCAAACCAACCCTCTATGAGAGACATTGCTTTTTTAATTTTTGTGAAATTCAACGCAATTCCTTATAGCACCTTTGAGACGACTGATCTGAACTTCCCCGCAGCATTTCTGGGTA
The DNA here is from genome assembly GCF_000305785.2 of Simiduia agarivorans SA1 = DSM 21679. Lineage (NCBI taxonomy): Bacteria > Pseudomonadati > Pseudomonadota > Gammaproteobacteria > Cellvibrionales > Cellvibrionaceae > Simiduia > Simiduia agarivorans. The sequence goes on from NC_018868.3 coordinate 1,950,552, forward strand.
TTTCGTCGCATTTCACGACCTTGAACTCTATCCTGTCATCAAGTCTTTCGCGCAGATTTCCTTTGAGCCTATTGATTGGCTCTTCACCAGAATTACTATCAAGCACGACATTCAACACCAACAAATCAACAGCTTCCTGCACGATCTGGCACTCCACTATCCCAACAACACCTTTAAACGCAGGGTCTAGTCTTCCGACTCGACGTCCATCGGAAAGGGTTACTACATCATCCTGACGCCCTTCGATACTACGAATTTTCAACGCATGGGACCCCGCCAACGCGCTCGAATCATCAAGAACTGTAACTCTATCGCCAATTCGATAACGAATTAAAGGCATTCCTTCATTCACAAATCCAGTCAACACCAAGGCCCCTGATTCACCTGGCAACACATGGCGACCATCCTCTCCTAACACCTCTGCAATACCATAGAACGGGTTTGCAATGTAGTGCTCTATCGTCCCATACTGAGCGAGAAAACCCGCCATTTCTGCCTGCCCGTACTGATCATATACAGGGCAACCAAAATAGCCCTCCAAAAAGACACGCTGATGTTCATGTAGAGTTTCACTGGATGTGACGATGCATTTTAATCTTCCCCTATACCTGATTCCTTGGCTTAGGGCTAAACGAGAAAGCTCATAAATAGCAGAGGGATAAGAGTCAATAAACTCAGGCGCCCAACGCTCAAGATCAGCCATATAAGCGGCCGCAGTTGAGGAAGAAATATGATAACTCGAACACAAAAGCGTATTCATAGCATAGTTAATGCGACAAAACCTTTTTCTCTCACCATTAGAAAAAAGCTTACGCCCTGCAAATGTGGCGCTTCTATCAAGCGACGAAACACCACACTTCAATAAAAAGTTTTCAAAATGCGCATAATTTAACTTCAACGCATTCTTACTGCAGCTTATATTTAACGGAGCCCCCGAAGACCCACTGGTCTGAATTTCAACATGATCCCGCTCAGCAAGTCTGGCCTTAAATAATTCGGGAGAGCGGCGAACAATATCTTTATCTAGAATAGGAATGGATTTCAACATATCTGCTACAGACATGTTAGGTCGCAATGTCAAATTTTCGTAGCAATCCTGATAATAGGGCACATTCTTCTTTGCATATTCAAGCAGCTTAAACAATCTATTACCTTGATAATCAGTAACAAATCTTGAATCCTCAAAACCTATCGATAGATCTTTTACCTCATTAAGACACTGAGTAAAACCGGCCCCATACCGATCGGACTTCAGTCTGTACCCATAAAAGGATAGCGCGAAATCCTGCAACCTGGCGGGCAAGGCCATGTAAACACTATCTAAACTCAACATATTACTGACTAATTTCCCAATAGTCCTGAGCTAATTTTGCCCCTATCGCGCAAAAAGAATATTGGCATTCGACCAATTCGCGCCCCCTCGCTGCCAAACGGCTACGTTTATCTTGATTAGAAAGAAGATCAACAGTAGCTTCTACAAACTCATCTGCGCCGCTCGCGCATACAACACTTTCTCCATCGACAACATCAATACCTTCGCAAGCTATCGGATGCGCAACCATCGGAATCCCCATAGATAGCGCATCCAAAACTTTTAGCTTTGTGCCACCACCTACAAAAATAGGGCAAACATAAACTGCCGCAGAGTCTATATAACACCTAACATCATCGACAAATCCCGTGATAGTTACTTTTTCAGAAGAAACATATTTTCTAAGTTTCTCACCATCACGACCTACAATAGTCAAAGTTAGATCAGGCAGAAGCAATGACAACTTTGGCCAAACCTCTAACAGAAAGAATTTCATAGCGGAATAGTTTGGATACCAACCGATTCCACCAGCGAAAATCAATCCTTTTCGCATTGAAATATCAACTGATTTTGATCGAAAATAATTCACATCCACACCATTAGGGGCAACAACGCCTCCAACACCAAGATTAGACTTCATCCTTTCCCGGTCAAGATCTGAACAATAAACATTGAGACTTGCGGCCGAACAATACTTTGCCTCTAGCCGTCTAATCTTATATGCGTCTAGAAGAAAGTATATTTTTTTGAAAAAATTGGACTCCTCTCTCGCTCGCCTATACTGCATATCTGATTCGATATTATGATGATTTATTATTACTGTATTTGCTGGCAGACCAGCCACAGAATAACACATGCCAATTGAATCCAAATGGACAATCGCGTCTGGATTCTCGACCAATTTTTCCGCAATAATTGATTGAATAGCGGAAGACTTTACCCAGTATTCAATAAATGGCGATAAAGAAAAAAATGCCCCAGCAGCAGCAATGTATTTTTGAAGCGTATTTGTTACCGACCGATCTGCGGCGATAAATTTAACATCTGCAGCCAACTTAGACAGCTGCTCCTGGCAGACATCTAAGCCACGATTCAAATCACCAAAATTATCACGCACCAACCTATCACTTCGAATACATATTAGGTCTATATCAAAGTGATTCGAAAGCTCTTTCAACAGATTGTAACTTCTTTGAAGGGCGCCGCCTTTTGGGGGATATGGAATAAAATGCGAGACCCATATTAGCTTTCTATTCGCCATTCGAAAATCTTCCTTGACTCAAAATAAACTCCCATTCAGGCTTTATACTTAACAGTCTGCATTCGTCATCGGAGGGCATGGTGCGAGCTCATCCGGAATTCCGATCTTATCATTTCTATTTGGGTATGCGCCGAGATCACTACCATTTTTACCCGCGCCACGGGCCGGCGAATCCGGCATCAACCGAAAGTTACCACCAACAACATTATAAAACTTTGGATCACCCTCAATAGATGAAGACTCTGCATTGGATTGAACATCCATATCCATTCCTCGATAAGGCTTCAATGCCAAAGCTGATCGCCAAGCAGACAGATTCTGAAACACCTCTTCTTCGGCTGAGTAATAGAGCCCAGCCTGAACAGAAAATAGGGGATATGCTAGGTTGTGGTCCGTATACTTAATGCTTGGGCCATATCGTTTTGTAGGATTGGTAAATATAACTGAACTATAGATAGTTCTGAATGCAGGTGACTGAGCGAGATCCAAGCCCTTCTGAATGTTCGTGCTCACTCCGTAAAAAATATTATTATATATTTCTACATTTTTGGTTCCACGAACCTCAATGCCACCTGAGTTCACAACGGTATTATTGAAAATCTTCAAACCGTTTGCTTGAACTGATGACTGATAAGTATCGTCATCGTAAAAACCACCGCAGTTATAAACAATGTTCTGTGATATTACATTATCTACGTGATGACCTGGCGCTGTATCATTATTGCTCAGCTGTATGGCGTCGAGAATTGTATCGTGAAAATAGTTCTTCCGAATAATCGTGTTCCCTCTACTCTCATCATCTGGATACTTGTAATAGATGCCATTCGCTGCGTTATATATCTCATTGTTTTCTATCGTAACTTCCCACATGCGATAGGAATGAACCCCTGCGCCATTTTCCTTCGCCATATCGCCGCCAACTCGTATATCGTGAATCAGGTTATTGGCTATATAAGCCTTTCCTACTCTATCGGCCCTTATACCGCCGACGTTTGTACCTGACGGCCCGTCAATCGTATGTATATGATTGCCCACGACGGAAATGCCGTAGTTTCGTGACACAGAACCGCTTTGAATCCAGACTCCAGCAAACTGACAATTGCGGAGCTCAAAGCCACGTATCTCCACATACTCAACCCCGTAAATTGTAAAACAGGGTGCTTGCATATTGTTATCTATGACAACGGACTTTCCCTCTACCGCTTTGAATACAATAGGGCTATCAGAGGTTCCAGAATTCTTGGGCCGAATACCCCACCATTGCGTACTCGGCGGCACTGGATCCGGTTCGCTATATACTCCCTCATCTACATAGACCGTATCACCAGCAACAAGATTTTGGGCCGCATGCTGAATCGTTAACCAAGCTGAAGACGGCGATAGACCATCATTGCTGTCTGAACCTGCTTTTGACACGTAATATTGCTCAGAATACGCTACTTCGGCAGCTAAGAACGAGCACAGCGCTACAAACAGGACTATGACGTTTTTAATTAATAGATTCACTTGACGGACCTCTCGACGCAGATAACAGCAAAATCGACTAGATAATACTAGTGGAAGCGGCTGTAGTCTGTTGTCCATTTATCAATTTCCGTTTATAACTTTTTTGTATAGCTCTATCGTTTTTAAGTAATACTGACTTCTACCATATGGCCCACCCTCACTAACGTTAACAAGAGCCGCTTCTGCAAGCTCTTTCCGCAACTGAGGGTCATCCATAAGCGTTAATAGCTTTTTCTTGAGGTCATCAATATTTTTAGACTCAAAAAGCAATCCGTCTTTCATGTCTGTAATGACCGTTGGAATGCCTCCAGCGGCTGCCCCTAAACGAGCAACACCGCAAGCCGCAGCCTCAACCAAAATTCTACCCATTGCCTCAGATCTGGAAGGAAGAACCAAAATTGATGCGCGACCTAAAACTGCGGGCATCTCAGAACGATCGATCGGCGGCTGATAGACAATTCCATCACAATCCAAAATCAAATTATCAAGAATAGTTCTGTCTGGAAACCAACCCAATATACGAAGACGCCAATCTCTCCTTTCGCTATAGATCTTTTTAAAAGCCTCAACCAGCAAGTCAACCCCTTTCCTATACAGCGGGAATCCAACGAATAGAATTTCATTTTCCTGCTTGCGCGGAGTAAATCTGGAGACATCGACATAATTAGGAAAAACACTTACCTCAAGATGCTTTACATCATTTGCAAAATAGTCAAGCTGCTCCTTGTAAAGCAACTTGGCTCCACCTGCATTTTTTAACACGAATCGCTCAACTGTACGCATCATGAACAGCTTCAAACTCTTTGATAACCCTTTTGGCATATCTACGTAATTATCTTCGCCAGCATAGTCCCCGTTCACTTCAACCATCAGCTTTGACTTGAAGATCCACTTCATGATCACACCAAGCAGGCCAGTCTTAGTTGGATCGTAAGTTGTCACCAAATCTACGTTCTCTTTACCACGAACCGCCCTCACTTCGCGAATCGCCATAAAAAGCATTCCTATGGCAGCGACCCATGATGCAGGCCGCCTAGAGGCCATAGTATATATTTTAAAATTAGCGTATTCGTAAACTGCATCCTTATTCGAAACAGTAAACACCAAACCACGAAATTCCTTAGACAAACTTTCAACGCGCTCTTTTAGATCGGAGGATACGTTATATCTCGGCCCTGGAAATAGCATTACAATAAATGGCAAATCAGTTTTTGAATTCATTTGAAACCCTTTTCTCACGAACCAGAAGCTCTAAAACAACATACAGCGCGACAACATGCCACACCACTGGATAGTACAAAGTTGTAATGAACAAGCTGGATATAAAATAGCCCACTAGACCTGTAAATATGATTTGATAGTATATGCTTGATTTTCTATCTAACCCGCTATTTTCCATCCCCATTTTCATGCATCTTCTTAGCACCCCATAAAAACAAATAATGTAAAGCACAGTTCCTAGGGTTCCAGTCTCTGCAATAATGGTGAATGGCAATGAATGCGCCCATCGACCGCCAAGTGATTTTCTATTTGGGTCATACTCTGGATGAAGATATTCATAGTGAGAGACATTATACGGGTAGTTATTCGCGCCCACCCCAACAACTGGATTGTGTTTATACATTATCCAGGCTATTTCCCAAGAGTATATCCGCTCGTTTCTAGTGCCATCACTAGAATCAAAGATACTTACAATTTCCTGTTTATAGTGATCACCGCCTGGAAAGAGTGGCAACGAAATAAAACCAATCACGGAGAACACTACGCCAAAGATCATTCCCTTTATTATCTTTCCAGAAAAGTATAGCAAGCATCCTATAACCGACATCAAACCAAGAAAGCCGCCTCGAGAAGAAGTAACAACTATTGCAAGGGATATTACGAGCCCAGCAAGCCCCCAAAATATTTTATGCTTAGCCCCACTCCCCAATTTATAAACACCAACTGAAACAGCAAGGCCAACACAGAGAGTAGCGGCAGCATCATTTTCATCCCAAGTAAAAGAGCCGGCCCCCCTACCTCCGTTTTTAAATACTACAATCGCTAGAATCAACGACACTATTCCAAAGGCTGGAATAAATCGCTCAAAATTATTATTAGCTAGAAGAATTGCAATAGTCGGAATAATCGCTGTAAACAAAAAAATTATGTAGGTCAAAGACTTATCATATGCGTGAAAATTGTTGACAGCAAAAGGGATGTTGACGATCAAAACAAGAGTAAACAGTGCGTAATACTTAACCTCTCGGATTTTTAGGACTTGCCAGATTCTAACTTTAGTCAAAACAATAAATACCATCATGACACCTAGCAGCCCTGACAGGCGCAAAACTGACAAAGCAGGTATCATTGAATTCTGGGGCCGACAGTATTCCATAAAATAGTAGGAAACAAGCAACAAAAATGCCCATTTGGGCATATCTGCGGACTTGATGATTCGGTCAATCTGACTCATTTCTTTCTTATAATCTCCAATAGCGCTCTAATATCAGCTCGCATAAAAACTATAATTAGCAAGCCATAAATAAGACCGCCTGATGCCACAGCGCAGATCAACCTAAGCAATGGTGACAACTCATCGTATAGGATCGACACGCACCATAGAGACACTATAAACACAACATTAACTAAGATCACATCTATAAATGATTTTAGGAATTCCCCAATGCTAGAACTGATTCGCGGAAGCACATACTTCAAAATCTGTATGTAAAGCAACGGATATACGAGCAGTAACGCAAGAATCATTCCCTCAAGATGCCATTGAGCCCCAACAAGCATGGCAATCAATGACATCACAGCCAAAGTTATCTGAAATTTAAATACTTCGTTTACTCGGCCAATACTTTCGAGGAATCTTGGCAACAATAACAGTGAGACAGACATAGCCGCTACGCAACAGACCAACTGCAACGCAGTTTTCATTGGCAGCCACTTATCGGTCAGCACTATGAGAATGAGATCTTCGGCAACAAACGCCGCGCCCAGTAGAATTGGGTAAGAAACAAATACCAGATACCGGTGGAACCTGAACAATAAGTTCTTAGAAAGCTCCACATCATCCTGAACTTTTGAAAGACTGGCAAACGCTATACTCTGGAATAAGCCACCAATTTTATCCGTCGGCATTCTAGCCAGCGTTTCAGAGAACTGGAGGTAGCCGGTGCTCACCTCCCCCAGTACGCCACCGGAAACAATCACGCTTGTTTTTCCATTGAAAAACTGAACCATTCGGGACATCATTAATCCAACGCCAAAGCGCGCAATCGGCTTTACCTCCACCCAGGAATAGTGAAAACTTGGTCGCCAGGAAGAACCATAAAAATAAATGACAGTAAGCACCAGCTCACCTGCGAGCGTGGAAACCACCAAACTCCAGATCCCATATCCTGACCAGGCAAGCAAAAATGCCGTTAGCGTGATAATGAATCCACCCGTCATTCCGGCTAGTGATGTGAAACGGAAGTCCAGCTCTTTTAATTTGATTGCACGAGGAATGATACTCAGCCCGGAGATTAACAAAATGAACGCAGCCACCCTGATAACGTCGGTGAGCATAGGGATGGCATACCATTTCGCTATAAAGGGTGCCAGACAGAAGAGGATGCCGAACACCAAGCCATTGAGGCCCATGCTCAGCCAGAAAACCCCGTCCATCTCGGCTTTAGTCACGCCCTTTTTTTGGATCACCCCGGCACACAATCCAAGCCCGCCCAGCATAAGTGACAAGCCCACAAAGATGCCAGATATCGCAACGATGCCATAATCTGCCGGCGCTAATACGCGTGCAACATAGATAGTAGAAATCCAGGAAAAAACCTGAGCAGAAGCTTTGCAGGCGGCCTCCCAGGCAAAACCGGAAACCAGCTTTTTATGAAGATCCATTTCTGCCATATGACCGTTATCCCTGTGTCATGCCTTCAGCTTGAAACGACCACCGAATAGCGGCCAAACGAGGGCATATATTGTAAAACGATTTAACGCTGAACTATACTGGTTTTTTGACGATAAGGAGGCAGCGTTGATCAGCTTGCTACGCCAAAGGATACAGGCACTTAGAATCCAACGATTGCTAAACTCACTCCACCGCTCCGCCACCATCGGAGATCACTTCGAAGTTGACGGCGGCGCCTCTATCTGGAACGAGTCCAAAGATCCGACCAAGGTGGTGATTGGCCACCATACCCGGCTAACGCGCTCCACCATCGTGTGCAAGGCTAATGCTAAAGTACGAATCGGCAACTACAGCGTACTGCAAGACAGGGTCGCTATTCAGTGTGCCAGTGAAATCACCATCGGGAATTACGTCGGCATCGCCTCCGGCACTGTGGTATCTGATAACAACACCCATGCACTTGGCGCAGAGAACTGGATCAAACACCGGATAACAGTGGCGCCTGGCGGCCCTGGTTACCCGGGGCTCGGCAATGGATGGGAACTCAGCGACAAGGCGCCAATCGTCATTGCAGACGCAGTCTGGATTGGCGCAAACTGCAGGGTATGCAAAGGTGTCACCATTGGTGAAGGAGCGGTTGTAGCCTCCCATTCGGTCGTAACCAAAGATGTTGCACCCTATACGGTCGTTGCAGGCAACCCCGCCAAACCCGTCAAACAGCTTGATGCGCCATCAGAAGCCATAGAGGCCATTGCAGCCCGCATCCTGGCTGAGCAAAACGCCTCAGTGAGCCGGTAATACAGCCTTTAGCCCGCGCACCAAGGCACGGTACCCCTGCTCATTCAGGTGGAGACCATCCGCCTCATAATATTCTGCTGCAGGCAGGCCATCGGCACCCTTCAAGAATGGATTCGGATCAATGAAGCGGCAATTAGATACAGACCCGCAGAGCTGCCCTGCAGCCTGGTTATAGCCTGTGATTCTGTTATTAATGCCATTGCATCCACTTGCAAACAACTCCAGCTGCAGCCCAATCACATTGATATCCGGGCTTTTACCAATAAACTCCAGGGTTGCCGCCAAAGCTCTCAACGTTTGCGTCTCTCCTGCATCACACAAGTCATTGTAGCCTGCAAGTATATATACCGCAGCTGCGTGATGAATCTTGGGATACTGATGCAAACGGTGTGAAAGCGCTGCCAAAGTCTCACTGCCTATGGACAGGTTGATCGAATTAAGCGCCACCTGAGATACATCAAGGCCCTGCATAGTGGAAGCACCGAGAAATACATGCGAGCTCGAAGTGATGGATCGAGCCAAGCGCTTATGGTGATCAGCCAGTACTTTCCGATAATTTGCATAGGCATCCGGACGCCCCACGCAAACATACCAAGTGGTTGCAAATGCCAACAGGCCCAGTAAGCTAGCGATACCTAGCAATTTGATCCAACTGGATTTCCCTAACCACCATTGCATTTCAAATAACCCTTCCGAGGCCCATGCGAAAAATCATTCCCGCCACTAAATCCGTAATAAAATCGGCCTTGCAAGCCATCGGCGCGGTTGCCTTTCACGCAACCTCCAGTAGCGATCGGGATGCTCTGACGATACTAATGTACCACAGAGTGCTCCCCGCGGATGATCCGCGCTACGCTGAAGAAGAACCCGGCATGGTGGTTGAGCCTCAAACGTTCGATTTACACTTAGAGATATTAAGTCAGCACTTTGAGGTCATTGGCTTACAGAGTTTTCTGACCGACAAAACCACCAAATTAAGCAAAAAACCCAAATGCGCTATCACTTTTGATGATGGCTGGGCAGACAATTATCAGTTCGCCTGGCCGCTACTCAAAAAGCACCGGATGCCCGCCACTATCTTTCTCGCGTCAGACTACATTGGGACCGATCTCGATTTTTGGCCTAATCAAGTCAACCGGCTATTGAAGCATGCGCGCGACGCCTTCTTAAATGCCTTCACTCTAGACGTGGACATAAATCCGCAATTAACCGAAAGGGAGTTCGGCTCCAACCTGATTCGCAGCTTAAAACGCCATACAGACAAAGAAATTTACCGCGCTCTGGACGCACTTCCCCCCAACCTGCAATCGCTTCGTCGAGCGGACGTGCCGGGCCTGATGAATTGGACGCAGGTGATGGAAATGGCCCAAGACCCTCTGATTGATTTCGGATCACATACGAGAAAACATTACCGCCTGAACCTGCTTAACGACGAAACTGACCTTACTTCGGAAATTGTTTTAAGCAGGAATGATATCGAGCAAAAATTAGGCAAGCCGGTTTTGCTTTTTTGTTACCCCAACGGCAATACCTCGAAACAAACCGAACAACTGGTAATGACTCATTACACCGGTGCAGTGACTACTGAGAATGGCAAAAATCCATTACCCTTAGCATCGACACACCTTTTAAAAAGGATAGCTATCCACAACGATGCAACCCGCACCAAAATAGCATTTAAATCTAGGCTTTCTGGCCTGCTTTAAATCGCTGCTTTCGCAATACGGTTTTCGCCTCTTCTATCCAGGTAGAGTACTGAATAAAATCGTCGTATTCAGCGGGCAAAGCATAGCGAGGCAGCGTATACATATTCGTATTTGAATCTATTAGCATAGAACCTGGAACAGCAGTCACCGCAGCTTGCATACCCGACCGGGCGACCAATGAAGCCTCCCTGGCCGAATAGTCAGTAGACTTGCCCACGGGATAACAAAATACCGACAGTGGAGAATCACACATTTCCTGTAGATCCAGCCAAGAACCCGCAATTTCATCCTGCGCGCGCTGATCATCCAGACTCGTCAGAATCCTATGCGTTCGCGAATGCGGCCCTATAAGCATTCCATCATTTTCAAGCGTGCGTACGGAGGACAGATCAATAGTTTGATATTTTTCGGTAGGCTTCGTGGGCACTAACACCCCCGCAATTTCAGCGATATCATTCAGCGCCTGGTCTACCTGTTCGGGCTGCTGCAGTTTTATCCTGCAAACCAAAGATTCACAAAAAGCCTCTTTCCCAGCGAACGCATCCAGATCAAACCGGGCGGCCAACGCTGATAGGGCTTGAGGATTCTCAAAAGCCTCATCAACCAAAAACTGCAGCTTAGCGTCCCAGATCCAACTTCCCTGCTTAATTATTTCCGTCGGCAAAAAATATGTGCAGGGCACATCGTATTGTTTGAAAATTGGCAGCCCAATATCCAAGTGATCCTGATAACCGTCGTCTATCGTAAACGCGACGGCCGGACGATTAAGACGTTCACCTAACGATATATAGTTCATGGCCTGCTCGAGCGAAATAATATCTACCTTCTTCCGCCTCAAAAACTCCAAAAACCGCTTAACCTGGCTCGTGCTGTGTCCAGGCAATTCGAGGTCTGGTATCTCGAACCTATGCAACATAAAGACCGGAATGAAAGTGCCACGCGTGACAGCAGGCCACAATCCAAATGGAAGGCGCCCCATCGTTTTTACAAGTGCTGACTTTATATTTCCACGCATTATTGACTCGCCTCAGAAACAACCACATCCATAGAAGCTGCTACTGCCGAAAAATCGAGCTGCCGAAACTGATTCCACTCTTCATCCGTACATCGACGAGACTTGCAGAGATAACTTAGGGTATGAAGAGCTGATACTGATTCACCGGTCAATCCGTTTAACGCCTCGTAAAGCTTTAATTTAAGCGAGTGCGTAGTCGCATATCCACCAACTCGATACTGCCAAGCCACTAAACGGCCCCGCAATGCGCCATATAACTGCTTGACATTGAATCCATCAATATTGGTAGTGCGCACAGCAACCTCTTCACGGAGCGCGATGTCATTAAGATAATAAGCAAGTTCCTTTCCCTGTTCTTGCTTAAAATAGAGCAACAGATCAGTCCGAACCGGAATACCAGACAAACTCCCCTCCCAAGCAGAATATTCGTCATAACCTAAAAAACGAACAGACGGCTCCGGCGCATGCAATGGTCTAAAGCCTGGCATCGTAAATCGACCTGACGCAGCAGGGACATCTGGAGAGTTTAATACTCGCGATATAATAAGTGTGGAAACAGCAAGACTAGCGCTTAGAAGGACCGCAGCAATGACCCGTGTTTTAATGGCCTGGGAATCGGGTTCCGGCGCCGCTTCCGACGTTTCTGCTCCACTCGCGGCCCGCCTCATCAGCACAAACATGAATAACCCGAAGAAAGCGAGATAGACAACCCAACCATAGAATTCATGGTCATAAACCAGCGCGCTTTCCATTTTGGAATAATGAGCAATCAGTACCAACGAATATATTCGGACCCAGTTGGCAACCACGCCAACAACACAAGCCGCCAAAACAATCATTACGCGCTGAGTGAAAAGAGGGAAGTACAAGGCCGCCATAATAATAGAAAGCGCCAGACTGGTTAACAAATAGACCAAGCCACTACATCCGTGCGCAACCTCAAGAACACCATACGCCAATTCAATTTTAAAACCATCGATGTAAGCTGGAATCTGCAGTATCTCGAGCCCGAACTCTGTAACAGCCACAGCCACAACCCTGAGAGGTACGCTCAAAACTTCCCAAAAGGGGATGGCAGTATACAAAAGCCCTATGGGGATTATCGTTGCCCTAGCAGCGGCCCCGCCAAACACACCGTACACCCATGCAAACAACAGAGCAGGCATTAACAGCAACATTACAATGCGGACCTGCACATAGTCTGCAAGAACAAATAAACCCCCCATAGCAACACAGGTCATCATTGCTAGAAACGTTTCATACTTTGCAGCAGCAGCTGCAAAAGCTCCGTCCTGTTGATGCCGCTCATACAAAAGGTACAACGTACAAGCCAGCACCATATAACCATGTGCATAGGTTTCTGAAAACTTGCCCCAGTAACCTGCCAGCGCACGCCATGCTTCAATAACAGGCAAGAAAAAGACCAGTAATAGCAGCACTAAAACAACATTGGTAAAATTGCGGTTTCTCGACAATCCAGCAACTACTGACATGTAGCCACCTCAGCTTGTCGCGCACCATAGAGCTCGCACATCCTCACTGCCATCTGATCAGCGGAATAACGCCGCATAAAACGATCATCTCGGCAGGATTCCTGCCCGGCTACCACCTGTAATGCTTCCAGCAAAGCATGGGGTTTAGATTGATCATAAATGTGGCAACCGTTGAAACCTTTCAAACTGCCCAATCCACCTACACCGTTACATACCAAGTGCCTACCCAAAGCCAATGTTTCCAAGCCAACCATCGGCATACCTTCATGCTCCGAGCACATGACCACCGCGTGGAACTGAGAGAGATAGCCGGCAGAGTTGTTGACATGACCGTGGAAGCTGACCCTATGTTCAAGACCCGCGGCTTTGACACTGCCCATCAACGATGATCGCTCCGACCCATCGCCAACGATATGAAATCGCCAATGACTGTCAGGGTTCATGCTGCAATGTTCAGTTGCCGCCTGTATAAACCTATCAACTCGCTTTACAGGCTCTAGCCGGCCCACTATGCCAATGTGCAATTTATCCTGCTCCAAATCCTTGCTCGCAGCCGCTACGGCAGACTCGAGAGCACATAGATCAATGGCATTTTCAACCAAACTCACTCGAGAGCTGCCCAGCTGTGCTTGCAGCTCTGGCAACATAGGCTCAGATACAGCGATGGTACGTACGCATTTACGACGAGCCATCCATTGATCTAAGCCACGAAGAACACGCTGAGGAATCGATGGTGTAAATTCGGCCCCGCCGTGCACGGTACGGAACAATTGCATTCCGCCACTCAATCCTTTGCAGAGCGCTGCGATCAGATGTTCTTTTAGCCGGTGGCTGTGGATAATATGAGGCTGGAAATCACGAACTATTTGCCTGGAGGCAAACACTAGGGTAGCGAAACATAATTTGGATTCATCAAGAACGTATACGGGGATTTTGTCCTTACGCAGGCGCAGCGCCAACTCACCCTCATTCAACAACAAGACCCTGACATCAAGCCCTTGTCGTTTCAGGTTGCGAACCAGCATCCAAATCTGGACTTCCGCGCCAGCCCACAAATCGCCAGACGCCACGTGTAAAACCTTTGATACCATGGGCGAACCCCTTGCAAATCCTTTTACAGCCCGCTATTTTACCACGCTTGCAATTATATTTGGAACGGACGTCAAATGTTAACCGCGGCATTCTGGATCAGCTTGCTGGGAGTGGTTTACAGCTATTTCCTCTACCCTTTCATACTGCTCTTGCTTACCAAAGCCAAGAATGCAAAGCCTTCGGCTGAGAACATAACCAACGAGTTGCCGTTTGTCTCATTGGTCATTACCGCGTACAACGAAGAGCGGAATATCGCAGACAAGCTTGATGACACCTTAAAGGTTACCTACCCCGGGCAACTCGAAATAATCGTCGCATCAGATGGCTCAACCGACAAAACCGACGAAATCGTCAACGCCTATGCGGATAGGGGTGTAAAGCTGGTCCGGCCGGAACAGAGACTCGGCAAGGAAAACGCCCAAAAACACGCTATTGCTCATTGTGCTGGCAGTATAGTGGTTTTTTCGGATGTTAGTACAAAAATACCGGAAGACGCCCTGGTTCACGTTGTAAAGTATTTCGACGATCCGCGTATCGGCGCGATTTCATCCGAAGACCGCTTCATCGCCAATGACAACAACGAGACACCGGGCGAAGGCCTGTATGTTCGCTATGAAATGTGGCTACGCAGCCTGGAATCCAAACTCGCAGGGCTGGTTGGCCTGAGCGGTTCTTTTTTTGCTGCCCGCATCAATATTTGCCAGGAGTGGGACATCCGATCGCCGAGTGACTTCAATACGGCACTGCAGTGTGCCCGCCAGGGGTACAAGGCCGTTACCGCACCCGATGTATTGGGATACTACAAAGACTTGGCCGACCCTAAAAAGGAATACCAACGTAAGTTACGCACTGTCATCAGAGGCATGACCGCCGTATCGCGCAATCCTGCCTGCCTCAACCCTCTGGCATTTGGCTTGTTCGCATTTCAGCTGTTCAGTCACAAAATCATGCGCTGGCTGGTGCCCTGCTTTATGGTTGCCTGCTTATTCCTTAATGCCATCCTGGTTATGTCCGGCGGCGCCTGGATTTACCAGGCCCTGTTAGCCTGTCAGCTTGGCTTCTACAGCCTGGCGCTGCTTGGTCACGCCCTACCAGCGCTGCAGTCCGTGAGTGTGATCCGCTTGATGGTATTTTTTGTTCGCGTTAATTTCGCGCTGTTAGACGCAGGCATACAATTCGTTTCCGGCAAGCGAATGACGGTGTGGGAGCCATCCAAGCGGTGATGTTTGGCACAGCCGCCCCCGTGGGTGAAAGTATCTTACTGTCTACGCAGGAACCGCCAGGTACTCTCCTTGACGGGCATCTGACAAGCTATTTCGAATCCGGCACGGCGGCGCTGGCAGCAGCAATACGGTTAACAAGGGACTCGCGTCAATTGGCGAGGCCTCACGTCATAATTCCCGGCTACTGTTGTCCCGACTTGGTTGCTGCCTGCCTATACGCGGACGTCGAAATCCGAGTGGCAGACACGCTGCCAGATGCACCCTTTTATTGCCGCCAGTCACTTGATGCCATGCTGGATTCGGATACATTAGCTGTCATTTGCGTCAATTTTTGCGGATTGCATGAGCATATTGAGCACGTAAAAGAACTGCTCCGCGCGCGCGAATCAAAAGCCATCATCATTGAGGATTGGGCCCAATACCATCCACAGGCCTCAGACACGCGGATGCCAATTGACGGGCTGGCAATTCGTTCTTTTGGCAAAGGGAAACCTGCGAGTATATTGACCGCTGGCGCAGTCATCTGTTCGCCGAATTTCAAACAGCAGGCCGGGAAAAGTTGGGAAAACTTCGAATTTGCACCGCCGTCGTTATCACCGCTTAAGATCTGCGCATTTAACACGATTCTGACCCCCGAAGTGTATCGCCTCGCGCTTTTGTTTGGCGTCATTCGCCCAGGCAAAACCGAGTTCCACCCACTAAAACAAGTAACCAGATACCACGCGGCAGATATGCAGCTCCTGGCCGCCAATATCGCAGCCTGGCAACGAGGGCCGAATCAGGCTCAACAGGCCATTGTGGCCCACCTGGAAGATCATACTGGCATGCAGCCCATCAACGATCTCAGTCACTATCGACAGAGCCGCCTGCTCAGAATTCCAGTTCTATTGCAAGACAAGGTCCACCGGGATGAAGTGCTTCGCAAGGGTGCGAGCCTCGGTCTGAGCCCAATGTATCAGAAACCCATAATAGAAGTTGCAGGCGTCCCAACGGACGCGATTACACGACACGATTGCAAAAACGCTGCAGTGCTCGCCGACAGACTGATTACCCTACCCTGTCACGGCAGGCTGCGAGCGACACAAATCAATAAGCTTTTACAACTGATATCCGGATCAAACGCCCATGACTAAGCCTACACCCAAAGAGCTTAAACGGCAGATAAAACAGCTAAGACAACGGATTTCAGCGACTCGCAAAGCGATAGAGGCACGCGAGGGTGAGGATACCAGCGATTTGCTAGAGCAAAACAGGGTCGACAGTGCAGATTTGAAGCTGCTGGAAAAATCGCTTAAACAGCAACTAAATAAGGTCTGCGATTCCAACGAAGACGAGATCAAGGCACTAATTCCTCCTGCGTTTGAACCTCTGCAAAAACGCGCTGGCACTGACTTCACGATCATTGAGGCCGACCTTGAATCACAAGGCTGGCAGGAATTCTCTGAGAAGCATACGCGAACAACCAGTTGCCACGGCCCCGCGCTTTTGAACGCGATTCATCAGGCCTATCAACATGACGCTATAGTCCTGTTAGCGAAGGAGGGCGACGCCATTCTTGGCGTTCTGCCTATCGTAATACTCGACAGCCCTATTTTCGGTCGCTACGGCGCCTCAATTCCTTATTTTAATTATGGCGGCCCACTCACCCACTATTCCGATGTTGCTGAAGCGCTTATTGCTTATTGCAAAACCCTGCTGACAGAATACCAACTCAAACACATACTCATCAGAACCTGTCTGGAGGGATTGCCATTCAGCTGCTCAACAGATAAAGCATCCATGATTCTTCCGCTGCCCTCCAACAGCAGCGCGCTGGATGGTTCATTAGGCTCAAAAGTAAGATCGCAGGTTAAAAAAGCCGGCGATAATTCATTCAGCTTCGAAACGGGGCATTCGGATTTACTGGACGACTTTCACAAGGTACTTTCTGAGAACATGAGGGACCTTGGGTCTCCCTTTCACGGCAAAACATTTTTTACACACTTACTTAACCAACTCGGTGAGCGATGCATCTTAGCCGTGGCTTACCTTGATGATCATCCAGTATCCGCAGGCCTGCTCGTAGCAAGTGACACTACGCTGGAAATTCCATGGGCGTCCACAACCAGAAGTGGCAATAGATTAAATGCCAACATGTGGTTCTATCATCAAGTCCTGACTTATGCGGTAGAACACAATTTCGCATTCTTTGACTTTGGACGATCAAGCATTGACGCAGGGACCTTTAAGTTCAAAAAGCAGTGGGGCGCCAACCCTGTACAACACTATTGGTACACAATATCGAACACCCAACAAAGCTCTGCTGCCCCCGCTGCGAAGGAGTTTGGTCTTTTAGTGAAGTGCTGGCAACAGCTACCCGTATGGCTTGCGCGTCCGATAGGTGCTTATATTATTCGGGGTATCGCGTAATATTCTTATTGCGCTTGAGACAATCATTTAATTGGTAGGCAAGTTTTAACCCGATTGAGCGAACCACATAGTAGTCCCCCATGGAAAGGGTATTGTTGGCAATCGACGCTTTATAGTTTGCCGACTTGCCGTCACCTGCCATAAAGTCATAATAGTGACAACGAGATAAGCTAAACGATTGCTCGATCTGCATGCCAAAATGAACCATGCCCAGAGATACCCGCCCAAAATCCAGCGCTGAAAATCCTGATTGCAGATTGTAGACCCACCCATCAAGTTCTACGTCGAGCATGACGGATACACATTTATCATCGAGCATCAGAGCAGACAGATCGACGCACCCGCCTTCTTGCTGCAAGTGAGTCAGAAACAATCTTATAAACTGCTCCGACTCTCCAACAATACACGGCTTTCCCCAACGCACCTCATGAAATTGATTCAAGATCTTCAGGAAATGGTCAATATCCGGCCAAAGATTACGCCGGTGAAGCTCGCCTCTTTTCTGAAGTCGACGACGCCCACCCAGCACCCTATCTCTTGTGGACTTTCCGAGACCTGCGCAATAATCATCAAACGTTGCATTGGCTGTATTGATGCCATATGCCGGCATATCCTCCCGCCGCATTAACAGATATCCACGCGTAAGGCAGTACTGTTTGAGTAAATCCACTTCGAAGTCTTTGTCGAGAAGGCCACGCAAATAAAGCTGATCCCATTGCCCCGACTCTGCTTCCTGTAAAAACAGGGAGAAGTCCGCCGGCGAATTGAAACATAAATATTCGCTAGCAAACCCTTCGAGACAAGGTGTAGAGATGGCTTTCGGCGCCGCGCTTTGGAATCTAAGCAACTTGGCAAGGTTGATGGGATATTGAATCAGGTTGGACGAGTGGCCGGAATAAATCGGCCGTTCCGGCACGTCGCAGGGCCAGACCTGATCCCATGCCCTGAGCCATGACGCCGAACGGAACAAACCGGGCCGTACTGCGCAGGCACCTGGAGTGCCTGCGTGCATTAACTTACTATCGTTCAAAGGCGGCTTCTTGCACGTTCCAGATGGGTCGCGATTTCAGCATTGTCCGGCGCAAGTCGACTTGCCTGCTCGAGTAACTTTACCCCCTCCTGCACTTCACCCGCCTCGACCATAAACCAGCCCAACGTGTCGATAATCGCTGGCGAAGAAGGGGCTAAATCGTACGCACGACGAGCAAGCTTCAGGGCTTCTTCAATTGAATCTTTTTGAACGATCCATGCCAGATTGTTCAGCACCACAGGTTGGGCCTTGTTGATTTCCAACGCTTTCAAATAGTAAGCCTTTGCGCCACTTTCGTCTTTTTCCGCCTGTGCATTCATGGCTTTGTATACCAGGGGCTGGGCGGAATCGGGCAAACCGCTATGCCATTCATCCAGAAATAACGCAGCCTTGGTGAGCTCGTTTGCCTGACGTAACATAACAAACAATGCCTGCCCGGCAAGATCGGAAGGGGCGTGATCCCAGCTAGTACGGTATGCCATCAATGCATCAGGTAACTTTTTCTGGTGTTCAAAAATTTTACCCTGCAGGTATGCGCGCGTAGCCTGATCGCCTTGCCCCGCATTAAACTGGTCGAGCATTGATTGTGCACTGGCTGCATTTCCTGCATCCAACTCCAGCTTGACCAAATTTGCCAGATAGCCCATGTGGCGTGGCATTTCAGCCGCAGCATTCAGGAAGTGTTTTTTCGCTAAATTAAGATCGCCATTGGCGTATGCTTGAAAAGCTTTCTGCTGATAAGCCTCCGCTGCCAATGCATGCGCACGCTCAAACCCAGGACGCTTTTCCAACACGATTTCTGACAACTGTAAAACCTTGTCATAATCTTTCTGCCGCAGCGCCAGATTGGCCAAAGTGTATTCAGGTTGCCAATACTCATCGGGTATCTTAAGCGAAGCCAACCGTGCCTCAGCAGTGTCGATGATATTCCGGCGATACAGGCTAACCACCCAGCGCTCGTAAGCAAAAAGTGCTGCCGGCATTGCAACCATCGCATTTTCCCAGTCTTGAGTAACCTTTACCGGCTCACCCATCTTTTCGTGCACTTCTGCCAATGCGGCATAAGTAATTGACGCAACTTTCTTGTCGTCCATACTCAAAGCGCGTTCGAACGCAGCTTCCGCCTTCTTCAACTCACCCTGGCTGTTTAAATACCACCCGGAAAAGAAATAACCCTGCGGCAACTCCGGGTGGGATTTCATAAACTCATTAATCAGCTGCTCAAGCAGATCGACTTCTCCAACGGCCGCCAATAGGCGATAGTAAGCCTGCTGCACAAGCAGATCGGTTTTAGCTAAATCGTAGGCCTTACTGAGCTGGGCGCGAGCCTGCTGCTCTTTTCCTGATTGGTTATAGGCGGCTGCCAAAGCAATTCGCAGCCTCGCCTGCTCCGGTTTAAGTGCGAGGCTTCGCTCCAGTGCACGCACCACGTCCTTCGGGTCAGACTTTAATTCGGCAAGCGCCAAGCCATAGGTTGCCCAAATTGCGGCATTTTCCGGCTGCAGCTCACACGCCCGCTGAAGCATAGATAGCGCTGCATCGGGTTGCTGGGTGCTTAGCTTTGCAATGGTCGCCGCCTGGATAACTTCCGGCGTAACCGTTTCCGCATCAACATACTGACCAAACAATTCATCTGCACGATCAAAATTTCCTAACTTCTGCGATACAACACCCAGCAAGGTACCCGCATTCTGATCTTCAGGAAATTGATCATGCAGTTCCTGTAATATTTTACTGGCGCCCTCAAGATCACCACTGGAAAAACGTTCCAGTGCTTCTGCAAACCGCTGTTGCGCTGAAATCCCTTCCGGATTGGCTTCGCTCAGTATTTTTTGATAGGTATAAGCTTCTGTGGCACGTCCCAACTGGGTGAGAGTTTCGATGAGTCGCCCCAAAACGGTGGCACGCTCTGCTGTCAGCACATCTGCGCTCTTCAGGGTGGCAAGCGCTTCGGTGTAATAGCGTTCCGCGGCTTCACGCTCATTAAAATAAAGGGCAATATCGCCTCTTAACGTAAGCGCCGGAAAATAATCAGGGTGCGACTCAATAACGCCATCGAGAAGCTCCTTCGCTGCAAGCGGATTATTGCCTGCCAGCTGATAAGCTGCCTCCAAATAACCTCGAAGTGACAGGGTTTCTTTCCCACTGACCTTGCCTAACTCTTTGATATGCTGCTCAAGGCCGGCGTAGTCATTGAGATAGAGCAGAGCCTCTCCCTTAACCTTAAAATAGCGCAACCCCTTTTCAGTATCAGGGCTCAGGACGATTGTATTCAACACTTCTATTGCTGATCGATATTTCTTGCTGGCCACATAGGCTTCAGCTAATGCAATGGCTAAAAAATCGCTTTGCGCAACGACCTCTTCCGGTATCCGCTGCGTTTGCCGGAATGCTCCAACTTGGTTATACACATTCGCCAGCAACTCATAGGCGGGCACCAGTCGCTCACCCTGCTGAATGACATTTCTGGCTTCCAGCATGGCAGCGCGATACTGCCCCTGCCGGTAGTAGGATTGAGCCGACTTCAGATGGCGCTCCGCCTTATCTTGCTGACTTTCCTTATCGCTCGCACACCCTACCGCGCCAAAAAAAAGCACTGCAATACATAGTGCTGCGAATGTGAGCCGATTAATCATTGCTTGCTTCCCTTCCGGACGTCACTTAAATGTATAGGTCAAACCTATGCCAAGAATATTCTGGTCATAGTCGACCTGAGCCTGTCGCTGCTCATAGCTATAAAAAACTCTTGCCGCCAGCTGCGCGCCGAGTGTTTTCTCCAATCGCACATCGATACGATCGGCCTCATAACCAAAGAGCGCATCGCTCCTGTAATCAAGCTTGGAGCGCTCATATTGAACGAAACTTCGAAGACTCTCGCTAAAACGGTAGCGGAAGCCAGCCGTAAACGCCTCCGTTGATCCATCTCGAATGTCTCTTCGATAATCGTCGTATTGGTATCGGTAGCCTAAAGTCGTTTCGCAACGGCCACATAACCCCTGTGACGTCCAGACCGCGCGAGCACGCTGTCGCTCAATTTGATCGACGCCCACGCCATCCGCCTCTGGATTTTCTGGCACATCGTCTAATAATGCACTGCCAGATGACGTATCAGTAATGTCTTGCGAAAGCTCGAACAGAAAACGATTGACTGAAGAGTTGTAATCCAACGTCAGATAAACACTCGGCGCTTCGTAATCAGCACCGTTATCCTCAAAAGTCGCTTTGTTATAGCCCAGCTTCAGCTCGTAGCTCAGCAGGCGCAGCCGGCTATTCCACGCAATGCCACCAAACTGGTTTTCATAATCATCCAAGGTGCCATTAGGGTACTCGACACTCCTGACGCCACCATAGGCCTGAAAAAAACTGACACTCGATACATCTCGCTGAAACGTTAGCGATGCAGTTTTTGGCTCACTGTCACGCAGACTGTTGTACCGGTAGGAAACCTGCTCTGCCCGCCCCGCCAATGTGAGCGAATTAACCGAGCCGAACCTGGCAATCAGCGAAGGCTCCACATACCAGACCGATCTATCATCCAGGTTTTCTGAGATTGGAGCGTCCTCGGGCGCATTGTAGACAGATCGCCGCTCGTTCCCCACTGCGAGGCTCGCCCAACCTTTTGGCTTGCCAAGAAATAGGCTTGCACGACCATCCAGTTGGTTTCTATCGTCCTGCGAATCTTTGCTGTAATTCAGATAGCGAGCCGTGTAGTCAGCATCAAACAGGTACCAGCTGCCCTTATAGTCCGCATACAATCGAGCCGTGGCCTCATCTTGCCGCTCTTCAATCTGGTTGACATCGGATTTTCGGGCGTTGTCATCCTGACTAACGGCTACCCCGACAGAACCTCCCCAATCACCTTCGGCAACAGCCAAAGATGTAACCAGTGGAGCAGCAACAAACAAGACAGCCGATATCGCATTGCGCTTTCTGCTTACCCTGTTCATAACAGCATTCCTTTTTTGCTTTAATAATTGAAAACCAATCCAGCAAACCGACCCCGACCAACAGCGTCAACACCGGCCATCACTTCGTCCTTCGTCGCCTTGCCAAAGGGCACCAGCAGCAAGGCTTTATCGCAATACTGCGCCAATATCCTTGCCTCAGTGCTGGACTGAATCGATGGCGCATCCAGGATAATGAACCTATCCGGATAACGATTTTTTATTTCATTAATAAACAGTTTCATTCGCTGTGTGTAAAAAAGCTCAGCAGCAGACTCATTCGAATCCGCTCCCGGAATAACCCTGACTCGTTCAACACCGGAGGAATAGATGATCTCCTCAATCTGAACCTTACTATCTTGCAAATAGTGCGATAAGCCTTTAGTGATTACACCATTTACATAACGATCCGCACATGAATCATACGGATTGCAGTCTACGTACAAAGCGGTTTTATTCGGATCAAGAGCAAACGTTGCGGCCAGGTTATAGGCAAAAAAGCTGGCGCCTCCACCGACCTTCAGCGAGGAAACCAGTACAACCAGGTTATCGTCCTGCGCGCCCTCCAGGAGCTTTATCCGCACTTCGCGTAGTGCATTGAGAATTTCACGCTGACGCATACCAACGTAAACGACTTTCCTCTCAATGAGTTCATCCTGTGTCCAAAGAGGCGACTGCACCATCTTCCGAATATTTGCTATGGGCTTATGCATGCTGGATTGCGACGCCTGATCGCCCAAAGGTTTTTCCATGGTGACTCCGACCGACTGACTATTTTCCATTGGCTTTACTTGCTCTCGACCGTCTCTACCGCTGTTTGGTTCGCGCACGGGCTGACCTTCATCACCTTCACCGGCGTTTGCTTTGGCACCCGACAAATTCGCTCGCTCTAGTAGCAATCGAATTTTTCTCGCCTCTGCATTTTTCCCCTGATACTGCAGTGAATCGGCAAGTTGTGCCATAACCACAGCCTTTTGCAGGTCCAGCGGCCCCCCTTCGGGAAGCAGCTTCAACGCTGCCCGGGTGTATATTTCGCATTTTGCGTACTGGGATTTACCCATTGCGATCGCACCCTGCAAAAGCAACGACCGGTAGTGTGTTGGGTGATCCCTGAGCAGAGAATCAAGCAGCTCATAGGCCTGATCAGCATGCCCTTCCTTCAACGCGCGATCGGCGGCATCAAACTGCTGCTCTACCGTATCTATTTTTCGAGTTGTCGCACCCATTCATTTACCTTCCGCGCATTACATGCGCATGTCGTACCAGTAGAGTGCCAACCCGATGTAGGCAACCATGGCAAAGGTGACTAAAAAGAGTACAACCAAAACGTCTTTTCTAATCAATCGTTGAGCCAGCGGTGAGTCGTAATGTGGGACCACCCCCACCAGCGGAATTTCTGGCGGCATTTGCTGTTGCAGAATCCTGGTTGAACGATAGTGAGGGTCAATCAACACAACCAGAATCAAAATACCGAAAGGCGCCAAAAAGCCAAGTAACGGAGCCGCTGCCGCAAAATGAGCGTAATGAATGCCTGACGGCCGGAGAGGGAAAGTAGCGGGATCCTGAATGCGATAGGTAACCCCCTGCCCCTCCTGATCCAGCGTCATGGATAAGCGGGCAGACTCTTTACGCTGGAGCATTTCCTCATAGACATCGCGTGTTACATTGTAATCCCGCGTTAACTCCGAAAGCTGAGCCTGATTCGCCGCCACCCGTTGGGCGCGCTCATGCTCCTGCTGCATGAGTTTTTCCAATGACTCCTTGCGTCGCAGTTGCGCTCTTAATTCAACCTCGGCAAGCGAAACCTGCTTGCGCAGCTCTTCATACAATGGATTCTCCACTGTTTGCGAAACCACATCGCCTTCGGTTTTTGCCTGCGCAATCAATGTATCGATTTCATTGATTTGTGCCCTCAGGGACACCACATCCGGATAGCTTTCCTGGTAACTCAGGAGCAACTGTTCAACATTAGCAGACAATCGAGCCCTGCGAGCCCTCAAGTCGTCCAACTGACCTTTGGCCTGGAGATACTGACCCTCGCTATCCAATTGCTGCTTTATCGTTCTGATACGGGACTGGCTCTCTTCGATGGCGATATTGAGCGTTTCAACATCAATTCTGAGCTGGGCAATACGCGCACTCACAGACGCCTCGGTACCATCCAAATTATTGGACTTGAACTCTTTAAGACGTTCTTCAGCCAATTCCAGCTGCCGCTTGTATGACTGCACCTGGGCATCTATAAAATTGAATGCCCCCATGCTTTCTTCACGTTTTTTACGCTCCGTGTAGTTAATAAACAGCGTTGTTACAGCATACAAGGTCTCGAACGAATCATCCTGACTACTCGAGGTGTATGTAATGGAGAAGTAGTTTGCTTTTTCGGATTTAACCCATAAGCCATCCCGAATTCGACGCACCACCCGATCAACCTGCTCCGGCGTCATAGTCGGCGATATCTTGCCGGTTTCCCGACCTGCCGCTTCGAGAATAGAACGCCCATAAATAATTTCGCGCGCCTGCGCGGAATGATCAACCTCTGTTACCGACGCCCTACCCTTTAACAAAGGCTCAATGATGTTGGTCACATCGGAATACAGCGAGACACTGGTGGTGTATTTGTGAGGCCATAAATAGCCCACACCTAAAATTGCAAAACTAAGCAGCACGAACATTGCAGCAGCCACAAACCGCCACCGTATAAGTTCCAGCTTCAGTGCTCGCAATAACTCTGCAATTAATACTTTATCCATAAATCCTCTTCACAACTGCCAATAGCAGTCAGAACGCCCTTTCCGGCACAGTGACAATATCGGACGGAATCAATGGGTAGTTGGTATCGGTTTTACCCTTATTGATTAAATCATCCAGATAGATGGGATAGACCTTGGTTTCACCATTGATCCGGCGGTACAGTTTTGCGTTATTACCCGACGCAAATTCATTGGTACCACCTGCCAGCAAAACCAGATCCAGGACCGTGATACCCTCGCGGTAAGGAATTGACTGAGGTGCCTGAACAGCCCCTGTAATACGGATGCGTCGCTGGAAATCGGCGCTGCTGGGATTTACCACGATTACGGTAACCTGGGGATTTCTCACAAAGCTTTTCAGCCCTTGGGTAATCTGGCCAGCAAGCTCTACCGGCGTGTGACCAGCGGCAACAATGTCGCCGATAAGCGGCATAGATATCTTGCCGTCAGGGCGGACCGGCACTGCCACACTCAGCTCCTCATTGCGCCATACACTAATTTGCAGCGCATCGCCTACGCCCACGCGGTAATCGGCCACGGGAGTGTAGTCTGTTGTGGGCGGGGGCGTTACCGGCCCCTGGCTGCTGCAGGAAGCCAGCGCAAATAACAACGGCAACAGAAGGTAGCATGCAGATTTCATTCTGGTTGTCTCCTTTAACCAAGTGCGGGGTTATCTGACCCCTTTACCTAACAATACGATCTCGACGGTTTGAACAAGAATCTGGAGGTCCATTAAAAAACCATGATTCTTGGCGTAATAAAGGTCGTATTTCAGTTTGTTTTTGGCGTCCTCTACCGAAGCACCATAGGGATATTTCAATTGAGCCCAGCCCATAAGACCCGGCTTCACCTTATGGCGAACATCGTAAAAAGGGATTTGCTGCTTCAGGTCTTCAACAAATTCAGGACGCTCCGGCCTTGGTCCGACAAAACTCATGTGACCCGCCAGTACATTATAGAGCTGTGGCAGTTCATCCAACCGGGTATTTCGGATAAAAGCGCCCACGCGCGTGACCCGATTATCATTTTCCTTGGCCCAGACGGCCTTACCTGCCACCTCGGCGTCTGTCCTCATGCTCCGGAACTTATAAATCCTGAATACACGTCCATTCAAGCCAACCCTCAGTTGCGAATAGAGTGCAGGGCCCTTGCTATCCAACTTTACGGCAAGCGCGGTCAACAACATTGCAGGCCAAAGCAGGGCCAGGAACACTCCGGATACTGCCACATCGAATAAACGCTTTGCCCACGCGTGCCGGCGCGAGACCCTGAATCCATCGGAAAACAGCAACCAGGAAGGCTTGAGCGAATCAACATCAATCGCATTGAGCTCGCGTTCTTCAAAGCTCAACAGGTCTGTAGTGGGAATGCCGGACACTTTACAATCCAGTAATTCCTGCACCGGCATGCCCGTCCCCTTGTCCCGGCGTCGTTCATCAGGGGCCATCACAATCTCATGGACATCATGCTTGCGCGCCAGCGCCAACCAACTGGACTCAGGCCGCAACAACAATTGCGGATCAACCTCCACCGGTTCCGAGCCCGCTGGCACGCAACCCACTACGGTCACCCCCAGTCTGGACGGCTGACTGGCGATGCGATTAAGCAATTCGCTCGCTTGCTGGCCCGCACCATAAACAAGGATTCTGCGCTGCAGATTGGCCAGATCAACAAAAGAGATAAACAATGCGCGAATCAGAAAGACCATCAATGTGGCAAACAACACCCCCCAAAACAGGAGTGCGCTATCAAACAGGTTGCCGCTGGTGATTAAATCGACAATGTAGAGAGACAGGCTGCCGAGCAGGAAGAAGCTGACTATGGTGCGCAACACCATACTGGCGTAGCCCTCTCGCACCAAAGAGATATAGACGCCCATTGCCAGGGTACAGCAACTCAAGACGACCGAGAAGATTAACGCCGGGACGAGAAAACCGACATCAATGCCGGCAAATAGGGATTCACCCGACAGCACAGACGGCAATCGCACGGCCAGCCAGGCGGCCAACACCAGGGTAAAGACTTCTATTATGCCCAGTGCGAGGTAGTGCTGGTGAATATAGTGTTTATTGAGGCGAATGTAAGCCACCCGAAAATCCCTTTGATCGCTACGTCCTGACTGTACTTCGCATGCCACCGTTACGGGCCCGGGGCCATCATTGACTGCATACGGTATACCCTTGCTTACCCACACAAACAGCGCGGATTTAAAGGTTAGCCCGCTATTATAGACTTTTTTATGACAATTTCCTCAACCTAAAGCATGAATAAAGAGTGGCTCACCTAGCACTATCGTTCAGACGCGGATTATCGGAAAATGTGGTACCGTACGCGCCTCTCAAAACCTCCCGTATAAAGACTTACGATCACGGATAGTATCTTATGTTCAACCCCTCTCCCTCTGTTTGCGTTATCGGCCTGGGCTACGTAGGACTACCGCTCGCAGTGGAATTTGGCAAGCAGGTCAATACACTTGGGTTTGACATCCACCAACGGCGGATTACTGAGCTCAATGCAGGCAAAGACCATACACTGGAGCTGAGCAGCGCAGAGCTGGCGGCGGCCACACACATCCGCTATACCGCCAACGAGGAAGAGATCAAGGCCTGTGACGTCTATATCGTAACTGTCCCTACCCCGATCACAGACGCCAAACAACCCGATCTGACGCCGCTACAAAAGGCCTCTGAGCTGTTGGGCAGGGTCATTGGCAAGAACAGTATCGTGGTATTCGAATCCACCGTTTATCCGGGCTGCACAGAAGAATATTGCATTCCTATTATCGAACGGGTTTCGGGCCTGGCTTTCAATCAGGATTTTTACGCCGGTTACAGTCCCGAGCGGATCAACCCGGGTGACAAGGCCCACCGGGTCCACAATATTGTCAAGGTCACATCCGGCTCAACGCCGGAGGTGGCCGACTATGTGGACGCCCTTTATCGGCGGGTTGTCACGGTGGGCACCCACAAGGCCAGCTCAATCAAGGTGGCTGAAGCCGCCAAAGTCATTGAAAACACGCAGCGCGACATCAATATCGCCCTGGTGAACGAACTGGCGCTGATATTCAAGCGCCTGAATATCGACACCCTGGAGGTGCTGGAGGCTGCAGGCACCAAATGGAACTTCCTGCCGTTCAGGCCCGGACTGGTGGGCGGCCACTGCATCAGCGTGGACCCCTATTACCTGACCCATAAGGCCCAGCAGGTTGGCTACAACCCCGAGGTGATTCTCGCCGGCCGCCGCATCAATGACAGCATGGGCGGGTTTGTCGCAGAAACCGTGATCAAGATGATGACCCAGCGCCGCATCCATGTGGTGGGATCCCGCATATTGTTGATGGGACTGGCCTTCAAAGAAAACTGCCCGGATCTGCGCAACACCCGGGTGGTCGACATTGTTGCCGAGCTGAAGACCTATCACGCAGACATTGATATCTACGACCCCTGGGTTGACCCGGCCGAAGCCGAACACGAGTACGGACTGACAATGCTGGAGACCCCTCAGGCCAACAATTACGATGCCATTATCATCTGCGTTGGTCATCAGCAGTTCCGCGACATGGGTGCGGCCGACATCCGCAAACTGGGCAAAAGCAGTTCCGTGCTATTCGACGTAAAGCACATTCTACCCAAGGATGAAGTAGACGGACGCCTCTAGCGCGCATCAACAGGGAGTTAACAAAATGAAAGTAATGGTCACTGGCGCAGCCGGGTTTATTGGTTCAACGCTGTCCCACCGGCTGCTGGCAAGGGGCGATGAGGTTATCGGTGTCGATAACCTGAACGACTATTATGACGTTACCCTCAAACACGCTCGTCTGGACCGCCTGACCTCGCAGCCCGGTTTTCAGTTCGCCAAGCTGGCGATTGAAGACAAAGCCGCTGTCGATAAAGTCTACCGGGAGCACAAACCCGACCGGGTCGTGAATCTGGCCGCGCAGGCCGGCGTGCGCTATTCACTGGAAAACCCCCAAGCCTATATCGATGCAAATATCACGGGTTTCCTGAATATCCTTGAGGCTTGCCGCCATCAGGGCACAGATCATCTGGTCTATGCGTCCAGCAGTTCTGTTTACGGCGCAAATACAGCGATGCCGTTTTCAGTGCACAACAACGTAGATCACCCCGTGAGCCTGTACGCCGCCAGCAAAAAAGCCAACGAACTGATGGCCCATACCTACAGCCACTTGTTCAACATCCCCACCACTGGCCTGCGGTTCTTTACCGTGTATGGCCCGTGGGGCCGCCCGGATATGGCACTGTTCATTTTTACCCGGAAGATACTGGCTGGCGAGCCCATTGATGTATTCAACTACGGCAAGCACCAGCGCGACTTCACTTACATTGATGATATCGTCGAAGGCGTGGTGCGCACGCTGGATCACATAGCGCCAGCTAATAGCAACTGGAGCGGTGACAGCCCCGATCCGGCCACCTCCAAGGCACCGTACCGGTTATACAACATCGGCAGCAACAACCCGGTAGAGCTACTGCGCTACATTGAGATTCTGGAAAACTGCCTGGGCAAGAAAGCCCAGATGAACCTGCTGCCATTGCAAGCAGGTGATGTGCCCGCAACCTATGCCGATGTTGATGCATTGATTGACGATGTGGATTACAAACCCACAACCCCCATCGAAGTGGGCATTGAACACTTCGTCAAATGGTACCGGGATTACTATAAAGTCTGAGCAGGGACCGTAACGTGAGTAAAGCCAGGGAAACGGCAATGAAAAATGCCATGACGATTGATGTGGAAGATTATTTCCACGTTGCCGCCTTCAAGGATGTGATAAACCCCGACGACTGGGGCCAATGGCCGAGCCGGTCAGATGCCAGTACCCGCCGCATCCTGGATCTTTTCGATGAAGCCGGTATAAAAGCGACATTTTTTGTGCTCGGCTGGGTGGCCGAACGCAATGGCGCTCTGGTGCAAGAGATCGCACGAAGAGGCCATGAAGTCGCCTCCCATGGCTACAGCCATCAGCTGATCTATTCGCAAACACCCGACGTGTTCAGAGCGGAAACCCACCGCTCCAAAGCGATTCTGGAAGACGCCCTGGGGACCGCGGTCACCGGATACCGCGCGGCCAGTTATTCAATTACCCGCAAATCACTCTGGGCAATCGAAATATTGGCTGACCTCGGCTTCCAGTGGGACTCGAGCATTTTCCCGACCCGCCATGACAACTATGGCATCCCCGGCAGCCCTGAACAGCCGTATCAGATTGCGACCCCGGCGGGCGGTCGTATTACCGAGTTCCCGCTCACCATGGCCAAGCTCGGGCCGCTGAAACTGCCTGCCGCCGGCGGCGGCTACTTCAGGCAATACCCCTATTGGCTGTCCCGCTTATTGTTTAACCGCGCCAGCGAAAACGGCCAGCGCCCGCAGATATTTTATTTGCACCCCTGGGAAATAGACCCCGATCAACCCCGGATACCGGGTGCAAGCTGGTTTTCCCGATTCCGTCATTACACCAATTTGGCGCGCTGTGAAAATCGCCTGAAAAAACTGCTTCGGGATTTTGAGTTCGGCACCATGAGCGAATGCCTGCAAGCTGAGGACTTGACCACCATTGCGCTGGCAGACCTTAAAGCTTAAAGGCTCACGGCCCGCCCACGGCAATGCGCCGTGAGCGATGGGTTTTAGCCGGTACAAGATCAGGCGTCCTCAGGCGCCACTAATTTCTGCCATAGCGATCGTCAAATCGCACAATATCGTCTTCCCCGAGGTATCCGCCGGTTTGGATCTCTATTAATTCCAACGGAATTTTGCCCGGGTTTTCGAGGGAATGAACTTCACCGATAGGGATGTAGGTCGATTCGTTTTCACTGATTAACAGTGACTTGTCACCCACCTGCACCTTTGCCGTTCCTTGCACGACCACCCAATGTTCCGCACGGTGGTGATGCATTTGGGTTGACAATTTCTGCCCCGGTTTTACGGTAATGCGTTTCACCTGATAGCGCTCACCGGTACCCAAACCATGAAACTTACCCCATGGCCGGTGGACCTCTTTATGCCAGTCAATTTCTGGCCGACCTGATTGTGCGAGCTTATCGACAATCTTTTTTACATCCTGCGCGCGATCCGGTGTTGTCACCATTACCGCATCTTCGGTCTCAACGATAATGAGATTGTCCACACCCACTGCCGTAACGAGACGTGAACGGGCGTTGATCAGTGTATTGCTGCAATCCAGCGCGTGCACATCACCGCTGTATACATTGTTCTGCTCATCAGGGGTGTTGATAGCCCATAACGCTGACCAGCTGCCGACATCGTTCCATATGGACGGAAAACGAACTACGCAGCCATTGCGCGTGTGCTCCATGACGGCATAATCCACAGAAATGGACTTCATGGCACAGAAGGGCGCCGCTGCCACGCGGGTAAAAGTGAGATCACTTTCTGCCCCGGCAATCGCCTCGGCACTTAAGCTGACGATGTCGGGCTCGTTTTTGCCTAATTCGGTCAAATAGGTGTCCGCCCGGAACAGGAACATTCCGCTGTTCCAAAGGTAGCTGCCGTCCGCCAGGTAAGCCTCGGCCCGGGCCAGGTCTGGTTTTTCGACAAATTCGGCAATATCCGCCACTGGCGCATTAGACGCGGCCTTAATGTAACCATAACCGGTTTCCGGCGCATCGGGCTCTATCCCAAACGTCACCAGCCTTCCCGACTGGGCTTCAGCCTGCGCTGTCTGCACCAGCGATAAAAAGGCCGCATCATCGGCGATCGCATGATCGGATGGCAGCACCAACAAACTCGCATCGGGATCTTCCTCCTTCGCAATATGCGCCGCCAGCGCAATAGCAGGCGCAGTGTTACGACCTTCTGGCTCTAATACTATCGCATGAGGCGCTACCCCCAAGGCACGTAACTGCTCCGCAATCAGAAACCGGTGCTCTTCATTGCAGATCACAATCGGCGCCGCCTTGAGCGGCAAACAGCGCTTGAGGGTAGCCTGCAACAGGCTCAGGCCCTCACCTTGCAAATCGATACATTGCTTTGGAAAACGCGACCGGGACAAGGGCCAAAGACGACTGCCGACCCCACCTGCAAGCACCACAGGAAATAACATGACTTGATTCCTCTCAAATCCCTTTGCAAATGCGGCATTATACCTTTGAAGGCCTTCCAGACACAGGCAACCACACAATTAGTGCCAGTGTACCACAATGAGTGGTATTATCTGGGCCATACTGTCTGTTACATCCAGCCAAGAAGGCGCAGTTAAAAAAGGAACTTTGCCAATCATGACGACGGGCAACTTCAGCTTTCAGTACGTATGGGGCGCCGAGGGTCTGCTCACCATCCGGGAGGCTTGGGAGCATCTGACAGATGCCAATCCTGTGCGCCGGTTTTTTACCGACTGGGCATGGTATTACCTGTTAGAGACACAGCTGAACGAGCGCCCCTTCCTCTATATCGTCTGCTCACAACAGAATCAGATACGCGCCATTCTGCCTCTGGAGCAAACCCAGCAAAAACGCGGCCCAATAGAACTCAAAGCCCTGCGCACACCAAAATCCGCAGCGCTGAACCTGTATGACATTGTCACAGATACAGCTACCGACCCGTCGCTGATAAATGAGCTCTTACACAGTCTGTCGCTCAGCGCAAAGGTCAGCTGGGATCTACTGGACCTGGAGTTGATTCCGGCCAGTGGTGACCTGGCAAGCCTTATCGGCAACGCCGGGCTTACACTGGATCGAATGGGAGCAAGTTACTACGCGGAAAGCCAATCCATTCACACGCTGTCCAAAAAACAACTCAGAAACGCTGAGCGCCTGAAACGAAAGGCCACAGAAGACTTCGGACCCGTAAGAATAGAGCAGGCAACTACGCCAGCAGAACTGGACCAGGCGTATAATTTGCTTTTGGACCTGGAGAGTTCTGGCTGGAAAGGCGAACGCGGCACAGCCATTATTCATGACGTTAGTCTGAATAATTTTTACCGAGCGCTGCTATCTGAGTACGGCACAGCTAATACTGCTGCGATTCATATACTCTATTTTGGCACACACCCTGTAGCAGGCGAGCTGATGCTCCGCATAGAGAACAGCCTGCAGATTTTGAAAATCGGATTCGATGATACGTTTCGCGCTTACGGGCCCGGCACCATATTGATGTCAGAAACACTGCAATCCTGCGCCACTGGCGAAGCAGAAAACGTACACCTGGTGACTGCTCCAAGCTGGGCAGAGCGCTGGCACCTACAGGAAGATCCGGTCATGACATTCCACAACTACAATAAGACTACACGCTCACTGCTTTTCAGGGCAGCTAAGCGCGCTGCCAAAATTATCTAACGGCAACTCAGGGATCAGAAATGAATATTTTAGGGATAAACTACATATTTCATGACACATCTTCCTGCATCGTTCAGGACGGCGACCTGATTTGCGCGCTGGAAGAAGAAAGGTTCACCCGCAACAAGCACACCTACGAATTCCCTGAACGCTCTATTCAAAGATGTCTGTCGATAGCCAAACTCGACACTGAAAACATAGACCACATAGCCGTATCGATAGACCCTTGGAAACACCAGTTAAAAAAAATCGCCTACGCCCTATCGCTTGGATTTAAATCCAAACAATTCATCAAGAACGAATTCTGGCGCTACAGAAACCAACAACAAAAGTTCTGGCACTGGTACCGCCACACCTGGCCCGGCAACAAACACCCAGAAGTACACTTCATAGAGCATCATAAATCCCACATACTGGGCAGCTATTTTGTATCGCCCTATGAAAACGCAGCCTTGCTTTCACTCGACGGCTCAGGTGAATGGTCAACTCACTGGATGGGTGAAATTCGCGACGGCAAGATAAGCAAAATCGCAGAAAGCTTTTTTCCAAACTCGCTTGGTTCATTCTACGAGGCCGCTACCGAATTCTGCGGATTCAGACCCAACTACGACGAAGGAAAAACCATGGGTCTCGCTCCATTCGGAAACGCCGACCGACTTTATGATAAAGCCAGGAGCTTGGTTACAATAAAAGATACGGGAGAAATAGCAGTAGACACTGGTTATTTTAACTTTCCGCATTACGGAGAATGCCGATATAACGAAAAATTTGTCGCCCTTTTTGGCAAACCAAGAGCCCAATCCAAAACCGCACCGTTCGAATCTCACCACGAAGACGTTGCCGCCGCATTTCAAAAAGCACTGGAAGATTGCGCCTTGAAAATGTGTAAAATTTTGGAACAAAAAACATCCGCCGAACACATAATTATCGCCGGTGGCGTAGCCTTAAACAGCGTGATGAACGGCCGCATAATAAGAGAAACCCGGTTTAAGGATGCCTACATCATGCCTGCAGCAGGCGACAATGGAACTGCAATTGGCGCAGCCTATTGTGTCTGGAATGACGTACTAGGAAACACTAAACGCCACACCCACCTGAACCCCTTTGTGGGCACAAGTTATTCTGATGACGAAGTGGAAGCCACCCTCAAGGGGTTCAAACTAAGCTACAAAAAATGCGACGACATTTGCCAGGCAGCGGCACAACTCATACACCAAGGAAAAATTATTGGCTGGTTTCAAGGCAACATGGAAATCGGACCGAGAGCGCTGGGTAGCCGCTCAATTGTAGCTGACCCAACCAATGCAAACATGAAAGGCAAGATCAACGCTGAAGTGAAATACCGGGAGCCGTACCGTCCTTTTGCGCCCTCCGCTATAGAGGAGTCGTACAAAACCTACTTTGAACTTGGTGTTGACGACCCCTTTATGCTTAAAGTCGATTTTGTCAAACCTGAATGGCGAGCAAAGCTCGCTGCGATCACGCATGTGGATGGATCAGCCAGGCTACAGACGGTGAGCAAGAAAACCAACCCTCTTTACCATCGGCTGATTTCGGAAGTGGGCAAACTAACCGGTACCGATGTAGTATTGAACACCAGCTTTAACGTTATGGGTGAACCAGTGGTTGAATCACCCGAACAGGCCATCCGATGCTTCTACACTTCAGGTCTGGATGCACTGGCCATTGGCAATTTTCTCATCATGAAATAGACATTATGACCATTCGCTTTCTTTTTACGGCAGGATTGCTATATCCGACAGCGCTGGCACTCGTCATAGCACTGGACACATTGGTTGGTGACGCTGAATTTTTACAGCATTTCCTGACCGTATCACGCAAACAAACGCTACTGATCGTACTGTCTGACTGGGGGCAAGCCATTCCTTACTGCCTGGCATTTGCAGCCACTTACTTGCTGGCGGAGTATCAGTTCGGCCAGAGATCTGCAATTATCGGAGGCATCGCTGTCGGCGGTATAGCTTTGCTAGCCTCTGTGATGCCACCTCACCTACCAACCATAATTCCCTGCGCCCTGTTCACCACAGTGATACTCGCCGTCCTGAGCCGGATACCCACAAGGAAATACCATGAAAAAGCTTAGTGCCGGAATTATTGCTGCCGTATTGAGCCTGGCCAGCACTCAAAGCCCTGCGACCAGCAAAGCCATCATTATTGGCGGGGGCAACACTCTGGAAAACTCCCAAGGCCAGATTGAAGAAAATGTTCAGTGGGTAAGCGACATCCTGGACGCAAAAAAAATTGAAACCCAAGTATATTTTACCCACGGTAGCGCCCAGGGTGTGGATATCGTTTATTTTGGCGACGCCAGACTGAACGACACCCCTGAAAACGTGTTGCGACGCATTTATCTCGATGGTCTGGACTTCGCTAAGTCCTACAAACGAAATACGCTCCCGAAAATCGATGGCCCAACGACGAAAGCCTCCCTGACCGAAGCATTATCAAAAACTTTTAAGTCACTTGAGAACCAAGCCGAATCCTTACTTATTTTCAATGGTCACGGCGATATAGACTTCTCCAATACCGACAACAACGCCCTTAAACTCTGGCAAGACGAACGACTTAGCATTAACGAAATACGGTCATTATTCGAGAGTGCGCCCCAGCAAAGCACCGTTCGGTTCATTTTTACCCAATGTTTTTCCGGCTCTTTTTCCAAACTCGCCTTTGATAATCTTGAAACAGACCAACTCGCAACCCCTCGTAGCTGCGGCTTTATGGCTGAAAGCGATAGACGCGAAGCAGAGGGTTGCGATCTCGGCATAAATCCATCCGAATTCCGGGATTATACAACGTACTTTTTTGCAGCCTTGAATGGCTACACCCGAACAGGTCAGCCGATTAATCTTACAAAGACAGATCTCGACAAATCAGGGGAAATCGATTTTCGCGAAGCCCACCTGTACACTCTTGCAAACGCGCATAGTAGCGATCTATCAAGATCCACCAGCGAACAATTTGTCGAGTATAAAGAGCCTTGGTATAGACGCTGGGACACCGCATTTACGCCTAAAAATAACGTGTACAGCCGTATCGCCATCGAAGTCGCTGAGCGCGAAAAGGTGGCATCAGGAGGACTTCCCTTACTGAGAGATATCCTGCATGAGAGAGCGGCTCTGAAAAACCTGACATCCGAGCAGGACACAGCCCGAGCGAAAATCGAGCAAATACAGGCCACCTTGCGCACCGAGTTGGGCGAACTGCGTCTTGCCGAATTGACCACCGATAAACAAGAAGAGGTCTATAATCAAGCCATTCAAATGGCTGCGTACCAACAGTTAAAGCACGCCCAAGATGAACTGATGCAACTGAACGAGCAAGTCCTGCAACAGACCAGGAACCTGACACAGCGCTTGAAAGCGGCGCGAATGAACAGGATATCCCGACTCGCACACTACCAGAAAGAGAATCCGGCATATCAGTCGTTAGTTGATTGCGAGTCATCTGGCCAGCTTTAGAATCAGCCTCCTCCACTTCACTTGCTCATTAGCATACGGATATGACTGCTTTCAGGGAATTACGTCAAACCCATCGCAATTACGGCTTACTTGCCGTAGCGACAGATATCATAAACCGGATTGGGTATCGATTTGGCATTACCCATGTTGAAAAAATATTCGTTATAGAAGAGTTGGCCCGTACCAGCGAGTTCAGCGCCAACGTTCTTTCAGCCGATGAAATAAAGCACCTCCAACAGCAGGGAATGATCACCTGCGATCCTGAACAAATCACTGCCGCCGAATGCGGCCAGTTAATTTGTATTGCCGCAACTGAACAAGACCGGCTGTGCGGGCTTACGTGGTATGCAATTCAGCCTTACCGCTATGGCGGGTCAACCTTTGCTTTTTTCGATCCCCGCTACATCTGTGGATTTGGCGCATTTGTTCACCCGGATTACAGGGGCCGCGGTGTGCGCGACGCTATCGTTGCAAAGGCTATTGAGCACGCAAACAGTTTGGGCCGCAGGGGTATTATCGCAGCCATTTCGTGGACAAACTTTGCCTCACTCCGATCCGCTGCGCGCATCGGCTACAAAGCCATCGGCCTTGCCTATTGCTGCCCCTGGCTACCCAGTCACCGGCACCGGCCCTACTACCAGTTGCGCAAACTGGAAACCACCACCCCCATAACGACAGCATTTATCAGCACAAGCGTGTCGGCAGTACTGGAGTTACTGTATCGGAAATCTATCCTGCTACTGGTGATTGATGCCGCTCCCAAAAGGCCGACAAGCCAAAATCCGCTGCGTCGGATTTTGGCCCGCACACAACACCAATCGGTGTCTGACTGGGCATACGCGCGTGGCGTCCCCTGCATACGGTTTTTGTCAGACAACCAATCCACAACAGCCGAGGCGATACGAGCGAGTCACGCTGACTATTTGATCTCTTACACTGCACCGCTTTTTAACGAAGAGATACTGCTTGCCCCTAAAAAGGCAGCGGTCAATATCCACCCCTCATTGTTACCCGATTACCGCGGAGGTGCACCCTTGCCATGGCAAGTGCTACGCGAAGAAGCAATCACCGGGGCCTCACTGCATCTGCTCACCATGAAAATTGACCAAGGCGCGGTACTCGCACAGGTGCAATCTGAGTTACCTGCAGGCTTAAGCAAGAAGGCTTTATTCGAACTCGCACGCAACAATGCTGCCCGCGCGCTGGATACCTGGCTGGACAAACATCTTTCTGATAGCCTTTTATCAGGCGTTGCACAGCCGGAGCAGTCTGATACTCCCTTCGCGCGCAACAGAACTTTAGCCGATCTGAATAGAGAACTTGACTGGCACCAGGACTCAACCGCGAAGCTATTTGCCCTGGCCCGCTATCTCGAACGCTGGCCAACCGAACTCAACCAACCACCCGGGTTGCTCCCCTGGCTACCCTGGCGGGCCTGCTCACTAGAGGAAAGCTGCTCAAACCTGCATAGCGTGCAATGGCGCTATAGCTGGAAGGGGCTGCAATTCCGTAACGCTAAAGGACAAATCACGCTACGCCCCAGCCTCAACCCACTTCACTGGCTGTCGCACTGGCGAAACTGGCGCAGATTGGCAAGAGAACAGGGCGAAAATATTTACCTTTAGGCAGACCAAAAAAAACAGGCCAGAAGCCTGTTTTTTTCACACTGATTATTCCTTGCCAGGGTAAATCTTAGAAAGGAATATCGTCGTCAAAATCAGCAAAGCCATCATTCGGGGCCTGCTGAGGCTGAGCCTGCTGCGGGCGCTGCTGTTG
This sequence comes from Simiduia agarivorans SA1 = DSM 21679, assembly GCF_000305785.2. NCBI lineage: Bacteria > Pseudomonadati > Pseudomonadota > Gammaproteobacteria > Cellvibrionales > Cellvibrionaceae > Simiduia > Simiduia agarivorans. The sequence goes on from NC_018868.3 coordinate 1,989,559, forward strand.
CTGCTGGTAATTCTGCTGCGGTTGCTGGCGCTGTTGTGGTGCCTGCTGCTGAGGTGCAGAGTAGCCGCCTTGTTCGTAGCCGCCTGAACCCATGTCGCCACGGCCATCCAACATCTGCATTTCGCTGGCCACAATTTCGGTGGTGTAACGGTCCTGCCCGTCCTGCCCCTGCCATTTACGCGTACGCAGACTGCCTTCGACATAGACCTTGCTGCCCTTTTTCAGGTACTCACCCGCTATTTCGGCCAGGCGATTGAAAAACACCACGCGATGCCATTCGGTGCGCTCCTGGGGCTGGCCGGTCTGCTTATCCTTCCAGGTTTCAGAGGTTGCGATACTTACGTTAGTGACCGCGCCACCACTGGGCATGTACTTGGTTTCCGGGTCCTGGCCGAGATTACCTACCAGGATGACTTTATTAATGCCTCTTGCCATTTATCTTTCCTCTTCTGAAGTCACGTCCCTTTGACTTGCACATCTAAACATTCAGTTCACTAAAAGTCGACACCTGCTCAAGCAAGTGCCCAGTCGTAGGCCGCCAATTGGTCCGGGTCGAAGCGCGTGGCATCCACCTGCAGGTAAATCACTGCATCCTCTGCCACCAGCGTAACCTGCTTCACACCGGGCAGGGCCGCCAACAACTGCACACCGGGCTCACCATTGGCCTGGCCAAGATTTATACGAATACGCTGAGGCCGCGCTGGCTGACGGTGCCACAGCGCCAACAGCCACCAGAGCACCAACAAACACGCACACAGGATAAACACACTACTCAGACCCGCACGGGTTATCATCAGGCCTCCCAGCGAGCCGCCCGCGAAGGCGCCCAAAAACTGCCAGGTCGAGTAGACCCCTGTCGCGGTACCTTTTACCTCTGGTTTGGCCACTTTACTCACCCAAGAGGGCAAGGTTGCCTCCAGCAGATTAAACGCCATAAAAAACAGGAACAACGCAGCGACCACAGCCGAAGCCACCCGAGCCTGAGCAAGCAGCAACTCTGCCCCCAGCAGCAACGCAATGGCTCCGAGGTATACCTGTTTAACCCAGGATTTGCGCTCGCCGATCACCATAAACGGGATCATAGCAATAAATGACAAAACCATGACCGGCAGATACACCTGCCAATGATCCACCCGAGCTACACCGGCAGCCTCCAGCATTTGTGGAATCGCCAGAAATCCGGCCATCAGGACAAAATGCAGCACAAAGACACCTGCATTCAGCAACCACAATTCTTTGTCGCTCAGCACAGAACGCCAATCTAACGGCCCTTGTACCACCAGGCGGGCGGGCTCCACCACCAGAGACAACAATATCAGCACCCCCGCAGCGGCCAACGCGGCGGTTGCATAGAATACCCCGGCCAAACCCCACTGACCCGAGATCAACGGCCCGAGTACCATTGCGATCGCAAAGGCAATGCCAATGGATACGCCCAGCAAGGCCATGGCTTTGGTGCGGTTTTCTTCAGCCGTGACATCCGCCACCAACGCCATCACGACGGCGGCGATAGCACCGCAGCCCTGCAGGAAGCGCCCCAGGATAAGACCCCAGACCGAATCGGTCATCGCGGCCACCAGCGACCCGGCAAGAAAAACCAGTAAACCGATTAAAATCAAAGGCTTACGACCAAATCGGTCCGATAAATAGCCAAAGGGGAGCTGCAGAACTGCCTGACTGAGACCGTAGGCCCCAAGGGCCACGCCCAGCAACACCGGCGATGCATCGCGATAGCTTTCGCCGTATAGACTCAGCACCGGCAGCACCATGAACAGCCCCAGCATACGAACCACATAAAGTGCAGCCAACGGCAGGACGGCACGACGTTCAAAGGGCGTAGTCACGGGTATGTTCTGGACCTGGAGCTGAATTAACGGGGGCAGCAATACTATCAAAAAACCGGTCCCGATAAATGAACACTGACCACCTTAGAGCAGAAAAAAAGGAAAATCCGGAGTTCTATAACTAAACTGTCTTTCATACCAATTGCTCAAGTGATTGGGGCTGGTTATATTGACTTTGGTTATAAAATAAACGAATTCACCACCAAACCGGTCTGCGGACCCAGGATGTACCCATGAAATTCCTCACTCTGCCCGCCTTAGCCTTGCTCTCCTGCAGCGCCATTGCGGCCCCCCAGAGCGCCGATGCCAACGCCGCAATTCAGGAACTCCGTCAGGCAGTGACCTTTGCCGACGCCGCAATCCGCGATGTGCAGGCTCAGGAAGCCGTGAATCAGCTGCATGCAGCGATTGCCGAAGCCGATCTGACCATCGCAATAGCGTCTGCCGCGGATGCCATCCGGGATGTGCAGGGTCAGGAAGCGGTGGGCATGCTAGCCGCCGCCATCGCTAACGCAGATCTCAACATCGCGTTTGTAGAAGCGCAGGTTGCGATCAACCAGGTCGGTGATGACCAACTGCTCAACGAGCTGTCTGAAACACTGGCAAATGCCGATGACGCGCGCGCCAACGACATGATCATGGCAGTGGTTTCAGAGCGCCCGATGCTGGCCGCAGCGGTGCAGGACCGCGCACTTGGCGCAGGCATCAATGAAGCACTGGTCGCCAATGCACTGACCGCCGGATTTGGCGAAGCAGCAGCAACTGCCGCAGGCAAATAAGTCCGTCGCGCGCCGGCTATTCATTGCCGGCGCGCCCGCCTTACACTGGCGTACCAACTAGCCCCGTTATAACGTTTTATTTCCCGCTACCAACAAAATGTTCTGAAGCACTGCAATTGGCAATATTGTTCCAGTTCAACCTTGTCAAACGCGAAACGTTGCACAAAAACCACTAATAGCAGTGTGTTTTATTCGCCAATTCATCTAACAAATACATACTTAGGTGCTAATTTATAACAGCAAAGGGTTGGCGTCTTGCAGTACTAAAAGTGAAACTTTACTCTTAGTCTCTCTTTTACTGACGCCATGGAAAGCGCAGACTCAAAAAAGGACTCTGGTTATGAAACCTACCTCTTCGGCTCCCACTCACATGGTACTCCTCAGCGAGTCCAGTATGCAGTCCAAGATGCTCGCGAATCTGATGGCGGACCGACTGCAACTTGAATGCAAGCTTACCGACAATACCAATCAGATTGCACACCTGTTCAGCGGAGACCAGAATCTTCTGCTGATCGATACCCAGCACTTCGATCTAACCGCATTGCGCGCCTTGCTGCAGAATCTGCAAAGCAAAGTCAGTCGGCTGGTGGTGGCACTGTTTAACGTCATCCCAAGCTCAGAGCAGGAGCATCTGGCAGAGTGGCCTCAGGTAAAAGGCCTGTTCTACCTCAACGCCGATCACAACCAATTACTCAAGGGCTTGCAGTCCCTGGTGGCCGGTCATTTGTGGCTGCCAAGACAAGTGGCAAACCAACTGGTCGAGCAGAATCGCCGCCCTCCCATGGACTCTGGTTCCCGCCAGATGCTTACGCGCCGCGAACTGCAGATCATGGAACTGCTGGCCGACGGTGCAACCAATCTGCAAATCGCAGAAGCGTTGTTTGTCAGTGAGCACACCATTAAAAGTCACTTGTACAACGTGTTCAAAAAGATTGACGTGAAAAACCGTCTGCAAGCCTGTAACTGGGCTCGCAACAATATCTGACATGCGCCTTTTTCTGCGCCTGGCGCCACTGTTGATCAGTGGTGCTGCTCTGTTGTTTCCGGGCCCCTGTCTGGCGCAGGCGATTGAAGACGAGATCAGCGGCTTCACCATCGACAATACGATCACGCGCACAGGCCATGAGTTTGCCCGCTTTCTGGCCGACTATCGCAACAGCCAATTCGCCCACCAAAATGATTACAACCTGGTGGTGAATGAACGCCCCTCGGCCCGATGGGGCAGCCTGATTTGGGTCACATTGGATAATCAGGAGGTATACCGCCGCTTTCTTCCACCCGGGCGGGTGGACCTAGAGCAGGAAGCCCAAGCGGCGGCAAACGGAATCCATCAACGCGCTCAGCAACAACAATTACAACTTTTGTTGATGGACACTTTTGACTTGGACGCAAACGAGTATTGAGGGAAGACCATGAAACCACTTGCGATCGCCGGCTTATTGTTAGCCAGCACGGGAGCTATTGGCTCTGAATTGATTTATACCCCCACCAATCCCGCTTTTGGTGGCAATCCAATCAACGGCAATTACCTCCTTTCCAATGCGCAGGCGCAGGATACCTATAAAAACCCGGACCTGGGTGAAGGTTACAGCACGCCGTCTGATCTGGACCGTTTTACCAGCTCCCTGCAATCGCGCCTGCTCAGTCAATTGCTGACTGATGTCGGCAGCGGCAATAGCGGCAGCATTGAAACTGACGCCTTTATTGTTGATCTAGTGGACATTGATGGTGTCCTGACGGTCACCATAACCGACCGCGAAACCAACGAAGTCACGGAAATTGTCGTCTCCGGTTTAAACCCCGGCAACTAACTTTCAGGGAAGAATCATGTTCCGATCCGCATTGCTTTTGTGCGCAGGCGCCTGCCTGTTTATTTCTGGCTGCCAGACCGCTGAAAAAACCTCTGCCGCCCTGTTTGGGCCCGGCGTTGAACACGCATCACTCACACCCAGGGCGAGTACTTACAGCGACCTGAAGTCATTGCCGCCGCCCAGGGGGAAGATTGTCGCAACGGTTTACAATTTCCGCGACCAGACCGGGCAATACAAGCCGATTCCTGCCAGCTCCTTTTCCACCGCGGTAACGCAAGGTGCCACCGCCATGCTGGTGAATGCCATGAATGAATCCGGTTGGTTCATTCCGCTTGAACGGGAAGGCCTGCAGAATTTGCTTACCGAACGAAAAATTATTCGCGCCGCGCTGAAAAAGCCGGGCACCCCCACAAATAATGACGATGATTTGCCTTCTTTGCTGGCCGCCAATGTACTGATAGAGGGCGGAATTGTGGCCTATGAGTCCAACATAAAAACCGGCGGCGCTGGCGCCCGCTATTTTGGTATTGGCGCCTCAGAGCAGTACCGTACCGACCAGGTGACTGTAAACTTACGGGCTATCGACATCCGCTCCGGCAGAATCCTGCACAGCGTTCTGACCACCAAGTCAATTTTGTCCCAAGAGATCACCACCGGCGTATTCCGCTTTGTGGAATACAAACGACTGCTGGAAATCGAGGCCGGCACCACCACTAATGAGCCTGCACAACTGTGCGTTTTATCCGCCATAGAAGCAGCGCTAATACACCTGATTGTTGATGGCATCGAAAAAAATTCCTGGACGCTAATGAACAATGAAGACATCAACAATGCAACTTTAAAGCAATATATGTCGGCTAAACCTGCGCTGCAAAAACAAACGTAGAAGTACAGACGTACCGCCAAAAAAGTAAACTAATGTAAATCTAATACAGGGACGTATTTTTGATCATAAAAAAACATTAGATACTGATCAGTCACAAAAAACATTTTCAGTCTTCTGTTGGATAGTTAGCGGTTTTTTAACAACAGAGAATGAGGCTCCACTGTGACGGAGTTCAAATCCCATGGATGGTTTTAGCGCAATGACGCGCTGGCAAAAAACAATAACAACACCGCTATACATCGGCTGCCTCGCGCTCGCGTTCAGTCTCAACGCGGCAGCCTCGCCGGACCTGGGCGCCGGCGATCTGGATGCACTCTTCAGCGAGCTGCCGAGCCATGCCAATCACGCGGCGCTGGTCGAGCAACTCGGTAGCGTCAACAGTGCAGACATCCAACAAAGCGGCATTGGGCAACGCGTCGCACTGGTTCAATCCGGGTACAACCAACACGCCTCTGTGCAACAGCTGGGTGACAACCACTCAGCACGGGTTTCCCAGCAAGGTGAAGACAATCTCTTGTTCCTGATCCAATCCGGCTCGCTCAATCAGCTGGTGCTCCAGCAATCGGGCTTCGCCAACAGTGCGAATGTGCATCAGGACGGCAGCGCCAACACGGCGACCATTCAGCAACAAGGTAATCAGAATTCCGTTGTGTTGCAGCAGTACGGCAATCACCACGCCGCCAGCATAACGCAGTACGGAGACCAGTTATCGGTCTCTGTTCGTCAATCGCAGTAAATCCATCAATGAGGAAGATGCTATGAAAAAATTGATCAACCCTTTAGCCATTGCCATCGCATTGGCATCTACCGGCGCACTCGCAGACGGCAATATGGCGTCGGTTACCCAGTTCGGCGAATACAACGATGCCACCGTAGACCAGATCGGCACCACCGAAGCCCAGGCCAGCATCAACCAGTCTGGCTCAGAAAATGGTGCCGCAATTGTGCAGAGCAATTCAACCGCGCCGATGTATGCTCTGATCGACACACAAGGCAACCAGAACCGTGCGGCGATCGCGCAGGACGACAGCTGGTATGCCAACGCAACTGTTTACCAGGTGGGTGACGACAACCGCGCCGAGATTTCCCAGGTAGCTATTTCCGACGACTCGTCAGCAGGAATCTACCAATTCAATGCCACCGGTAACGACGCGGAGATTTCGCAGGAATTCGCCTTCCTGTCTAGCGCAAACATCACCCAGGATACCACCGACATGTCCTCCGCTCAGGTTGAGCAGGTTGACGGCATGGGCCTTAACGCAAGCATTTTCCAAAACAACACCTACGGTGATCAGGCCTACATCTTCCAGACCGGTGCCTTCCAGACCGCGTCAATTTATCAGGATGATGCCTGGCTCTCCGGTGCCTACATCAGCCAGGAAGGCCAAGGCCACAACGCAAGCATCAGCCAGACCGCAATCTCCGATCTGGCAACCGCGGACATCGCACAAACCGGTGCAAATAACAGTGCCAGCATTGGTCAGGACGGCTCACTGTTCAGCGAAGCCTACGTCGCTCAATCCGGCGAATCCAACAGCACCAATGTGTATCAGGGTCCGCAAGGTATTCATCTGGCATTGGTCGATCAGGACGGCTTAGGTAACAGCGCGTGGGTTAACCAGTACGGTATTGCCGACACTGCGCTGGTAAGCCAGAACGGTGAAGGCCTGTATGCCGATGTGTATCAGTCAGGCGACCTGAATGATGCCATCGTGGATCAGTCCGGCATGTACAACCAAACCTATATTTCTCAGTACGGCATGGGTATGGATGGCATGAATAACACGGTATTTGTTCAGCAAACCGGTGCTTATGATTATGCCAATGTGGTACAGGGCGGCGGCTCCGGCAACAACATCAGCGTTATCCAGAACTAAGCCTCGGGGCAGGGCCGCAATGGCCCTGCCCTTTTCCCTTCCTTACCTGACACCCCTCCGCCCCTTCGCTATAATCGACCGCTTTGTGATCCCATAGAGAGCAGTCAGCAGTGGATACCATTCTGGTTCGCGGCGCCCGCACCCATAACCTCAAGAACATCGACCTCGACATCCCGCGCGACAAGCTGGTGGTGATTACCGGGCTATCCGGTTCGGGGAAGTCTTCACTCGCATTTGATACGCTCTATGCCGAAGGCCAGCGCCGCTACGTGGAGTCTCTGTCCACCTATGCGCGCCAGTTTTTGTCCATGATGGAAAAGCCCGACGTGGATCACGTGGAGGGCCTGAGCCCCGCCATCTCCATCGAGCAGAAATCCACCTCGCACAACCCCCGCTCCACGGTGGGCACGATCACTGAAATCTATGACTACCTGCGCCTGCTGTACGCGCGCGTGGGTGAGCCCCGCTGCCCGGAACACGGGGAACCTCTCGCCGCCCAAACCGTCAGCGAAATGGTGGATCAGGTGCTGGCCCTGCCGGAAGGCAGCAAAATCATGTTGCTGGCGCCCTTGGTCAAAGACCGCAAAGGTGAGCACTTACATATTCTGGAACAGCTGAAACGCGACGGTTTTATCCGCGCCCGCATCGACGGCCTGGTGGTGGATCTGGACGATGCACCGAAACTCGACAAAAAGAAAAAACACACCATTGAAGTGGTGGTCGATCGCTTTAAGGTCAAGGCAGATTTACAGCTGCGTTTGGCTGAATCGTTCGAAACGGCCCTCAATCTCGCTGACGGCCAAGCCCTGATCAGCTACATGGACGGCGACGGTGACGACCGTATTTTCAGCGCCAAACACGCCTGTCCCATCTGCGATTACAGCCTCGCCGAACTGGAACCCCGGCTGTTTTCCTTCAACAATCCGGCCGGTGCCTGCCCCAGCTGTGACGGCCTGGGTGTGCGCCAGTATTTTGATGAAGACAAGATAATTCACGACCCGGAACTGACCCTGGCCGAAGGTGCCATCCGCGGCTGGGACAGACGCAATGTGTATTATTTCCACATGCTCACAAGCCTTGCCGAACACTATGGATTCTCCATTGATGTGCCGTGGAAAAAACTGAAGAAGAAAGACCAGACGGCGGTGCTGCAGGGCTCGGGCGATACGGAGGTATCCTTCCGCTACGTCAACGACCGGGGCGATATCTACCAACGCACCCACCGCTTTGAAGGCGTGATTCCCAATATGGAACGGCGCTATCGCGACACCGATTCCAATATGGTGCGCGAAGACCTGGCCAAATTCCTGTCGCACCAGAATTGCCCTGAATGCCAGGGCACCCGTTTGCGCCGCGATGCCCGCCATGTATTTGTGGACAACCGCACCCTGCCCGACATCACCTCACTGCCCGTGGGCGAGGCGTTCGATTATTTCTCGTCCCTGAGCTTCACGGGTCGCAAACAGGAAATCGCCAGCAAGGTGTTGAAAGAGTTGCGCGACCGCTTCCAGTTTCTGGTGGACGTGGGCCTGAATTATCTCACCCTGAACCGCAGTGCTGAAACCCTTTCCGGCGGCGAAGCACAGCGCATCCGGCTCGCGAGCCAGATCGGTGCTGGCCTGGTGGGCGTGATGTACATTCTGGATGAACCCAGCATCGGCCTGCACCAGCGCGATAATGAGCGCTTACTGCGCACACTGACACACCTGCGCGATCTGGGTAACACGGTGATCGTGGTGGAGCACGACGAGGATGCCATCCGCGCCGCCGACTTCCTGATCGATATCGGCCCCGGCGCCGGCGTGCACGGGGGAGAGGTGGTGGCTGCCGGCACCTACAAGCAGGTCATCAAAGCGAAAAACTCGCTCACTGCCGATTACCTCTCAGGCCGCAAATCCATTGCCGTGCCGGCCAAACGTACGCCTTACAACGCCAAAGAAGAGCTGGTACTCGCCGGCGCCACCGGCAACAACCTGAAAAACGTCACGCTTACCCTCCCGGTGGGACTCATGACCTGTGTCACCGGGGTTTCGGGCTCGGGTAAATCCACGCTGATCAATGCCACCCTCTATCCCCTGGCAGCAACAGCGCTGAACAAGGCCACCACCCTGAAAGCGGCCGAGCACACATCCGTGCAGGGCCTGGAGCATTTCGACAAGTGCGTGGATATCGACCAGAGCCCCATTGGCCGCACACCGCGCTCCAACCCGGCCACCTACACCGGTATTTTCACTCCCATCCGCGACCTGTTTGCCGGCACCCAGGAAGCCCGCTCGCGCGGCTACAAGCCCGGGCGCTTCAGTTTTAACGTTAAAGGCGGACGCTGCGAGGCCTGCCAGGGCGACGGCGTAACCAAAGTGGAAATGCATTTCCTGCCCGATGTGTTCGTGCCGTGCGACGTGTGTAAAGGCAAACGCTACAACCGGGAAACGCTGGAGATCAAATTCAAAGGCAAAAACATCCATGAGGTGCTGGACCTCACGGTAGAAGACGCGCGCGAGTTTTTCGATGCGGTGCCCGCCATTGCTAAAAAACTGCAAACCCTGATGGATGTTGGCCTGTCCTACATCCGCTTGGGGCAGGCAGCCACCACGCTCTCGGGCGGTGAAGCCCAGCGGGTCAAACTGTCGCGGGAATTGTCAAAACGCGATACCGGTAAAACCCTGTACATCCTCGATGAGCCGACTACAGGCCTGCACTTCTACGACATCCAGCAGCTGCTGAACGTGTTGCACCGCCTGCGCGATCACGGCAATACCGTGGTGGTAATCGAGCACAACCTGGACGTGATCAAAACCGCCGACTGGGTGGTGGACTTAGGCCCCGAAGGCGGCAGCGGCGGCGGTGAAATCATCGTCACCGGCACCCCGGAGGATGTGGCGAAGGCAAAGCACTCCCATACGGGCCGCTTTCTTAAACCTCTGCTGGCAGCCCAGAAGCCCAAAGCAAAAGCAAAGAAGAAGTAGCTCGAACGACTCGGTCGGACCAGACTCGGTCGGACCAGACTCGGTCGGACTAGACTCCCCCATGCTAAAGCACTAAGTGCTTAGCCCTTGGTGCTTTAGCATGAGGGAGTCTGACCCCGAACTTACGGGGCTACTCCAAGGCCCTGAGTTTTTCAGCCACAGGCGCCATCAGCGTCTCGAAGTGCCGCCAGCGACCTATAGACCGGGTGTGCGGTTTTTCGCGCACCTGAGCAGCGCTGGCTGTGGCTACGGTTTGTTTTTGCTGGTAATAAGCGAGGCAGTCAGGCTCCATGGACAACCCCAGGCGCTGAAGCAACTGCGGTACCTGTTGATGAGGGTCGGCGACCAGATCCTCATATTTCACTTCAACCAATCGATCACCCAGCAAGCTACGCCAGTGCGCCATCAGCCGATGGTAGCCCAGGTAGTAATCTGCCAATGCGTCCAGGTCATAGGAGAAGGGATAAGCACCGGCAAACAGTTGTTTGTAGATGGCAAAGCAGGCATCCAGGGGATCGCGCAGCACGTGCACAAACCGGCCATGCGGGAAAGCCTTGGCCAAAAGCCCCAAGTAATAGAAGTTTCCGGGCAGCTTGTCTGTGCGTAAGCCACCGGGTAAGCCGAGATAGGCGGAGGCCTGCCAATACCCCTGCGCCACCGCCACAGGGTCAATGCCCGCACTGGCTGCAGCGATAGCGGGATTCAGTGCCTGCGACGCTTTGAGGCCTGTGAGCTGCTTGGTGACCAGACCCACAAATTGAAGTTCGCCAGCGCTGGTCACCGAAGAGTGTGCAGATAATATGCTATCGATCAGGGTGGAGCCGGTGCGCGGCAACCCGACGATGAACAGCGGCTCAGTGCCTTCAGTGTTCCCGGCCGGCGCAGCCGCCGGTGTTTTTTGCCACCAATCGGCGTCAAAGCCACGTATCAACGCATCTACGGTCAGCTTCTCATCGGCACCGCTGTAGGGAGGCGCCACTGCCTGAGCGGCTTCAGCGGCCCGCTGATAGGTATTAGCGGCCCGGGGCCAGTCCTGCTCGTCTTCGTACCACTTGGCTAATGCATAGTAGCCATATGCCTGATTCAAAGGCCCTTGCCACCGGGGTAAGCGATCGCCGACTAACTTAATGGCGGCTTGTCGATCGATACCCGACAAACGCGAATACTGCCACCAGGCGCGAGGATGATCCGGCGACAGCGCCAGCAGGGCCTCGAGCGATTCCTTTGCCAGGAAAGTTTCACCATTGAACAGGGCGCAGGCCGACAAATTGCTCAGGTATTCCGCGTGGCTGGGCACCGCGCTGACAGCGGCCCGGTAGAGCGGTAAAGCCTCGGCGTGACAGCCGATGTGCGTCAGCACCGAGCCGGCCAGATCCTGTAACCAGGGCTTGCCGCGAATATCGTCAGCCGCCAATCGCACCAGTTGGCAGGCTCGTGCGTGATCGCCAGTGCGCACCAAGCAACGCGCCAGCTGAATGGCAGCATCACAACGGTTTTGATCCAGCTGCAAGGCCCGCTCAAACGCTTTGGCGGCCAGCGCAAACTTTTCTGCCTGACCGGCCAACACACCCGCCACATAGTGACCGTCGGGCGCCTGCGGGAACCGGCTTAACCATTGCTTGCAGAGTTGCTGCAATTGGGGGCCGTTTTCCTGTGCCAAAGCCTGGCGGGTTTGATCTAGGAGGTGGTTTTGAGAGGTCATGATGTCTATTTTTAAAAATTGGTGGTGGAATGCGCTGGCGCTTATTCCACCCTACCAGATTGCGCGCGTTTCCGTAGGGTGGAATAAGCGACAGCGCATTCCACCACACCAGCCCGCACACATTTCGTAGGATGGAATAAGCGATAGCGCATTCCACCACACCAACCCGCACACATTCCGTAGGGTGGAAGAAGCGCCAGCGCATTCCACCACACCAGCCAGCACACATTCCGTAGGGTGGAATAAGCGCCAGCGCATTCCACCACCCAAAACATCCCTATAAAAAAGGCGGGCTCTGCGCCCGCCTTTAATCACACTTTACTGGCAATCAGAAACGGTAACCCGCTTCCAGACCAATCAGGCGCGGGGTGCCCACGTAGCGGAACGAACCGCGCTCGCCATAGCGAGCCTCACCGCGCGCACCATTTTCATAGTACTCGTTGGTGAGGTTGTCCACATACAGCTTCACATGCCACTGATCGCGAACATAGTCAGCACTCACGTTCAGCAGGCCGTAACTGTCCAGCTCTACATAGTCGCCATTGTTGGCGATGGTGTCATTGAGCTGGGTTTTGACCTCATCTTTCCAGTAGTAGTTGCCGCGCAACACTAACTCGGCACTGTCGAGCGGGATGGCGTAATCAGCCGCCAGGTTAAATTGCAGCTCCGGAACACCGGGGAAGCTGTCACCCTTGAGACCATCGATTTCCGGTGCGTCTTCGGTGAGCTGGGTATCGTAATAAGTAATCCAACCATCGAAACGCAAGCGTTCAGTCGCGTGCGCTTGCAGGGTCAGCTCAAGCCCGTTGATCTCACCCTGCTGTCCATTTTTGATGATGTTGAGCGCATTGACCTCCGACTTGGTAGGTACCTGCAGGTCGGTCCAGTCAATCTGGAACAGCGCCGCGTTGAAAGTGACCCGACCATCCACCCAGGTGGAGCGCAGACCGATCTCCTTGTTTAACGCTTTATCCGGCTGGTAGGTTTTTTCTCCCGGCAACAGACCAGGTCCCACATTGACACCACCGCGACGGAAGCCTTCGGCGAGCGTGCCATACAGCATCATGTCTTCGGTGATGTTGTAGGATGCGTTCAGCTTACCCACGGTGTCTTTTACCGTACCCTTACCCGAATCACACTCCGGCTCAATCGGCGATGGGCGGGTATAGAACCAGTAGATGGGAATCACCGTGCAATCTTCTTTGATGTCCAGTGTCTGCTCGAAACTACGCAACCCGGCAGTGACCTGAAACTCATCGGTAAAATTGAAGGTCACCTCACCAAACACGGCCTTTTCGGTAAACCGGCTGTCGCTGGTCGCCTGATACTCGATTTCACCCCAACCGGTATCGATACCGGCCCAATCCTGATAGCCCGGCGTGAACTCAGTGGAAGACCCCTCGGAATCTTCCTGCTCGTAATAGAAACCGGCAATCCAGTCGATCATCCCGTCACCGGTCGACAGGAAGCGAGTCTCGTGCACCAGTGCATCGGTTTTATCCACTTCCCGGGTGAATGCAGAAAACTCAGGAAAATTAGCGTAGCCAGGATAGATATCCACGACCAGCAAGTCGGTCTGATCGCGTTGACCCTCACCGTCGAAATTAGCCAGTGATGTGGTGGAAAAAATTTCAACGTATTCCGTTTCCCAGTCAAACTCCACGTTAGCCACGCTGTCTTTGGCATCGTAGGGCTCAACATAACGCATGGCCGAGTGGTATTTATTGCCGGTAAACAGTTCATTACCGGCTTGCCGGCCACCGGCCTGCTGATCCTGCTGGAAGTAGTTCACCTGCAGGTAGAATTCGTCGGTGGGCTCCCAACGCAGCGACGCGCGCACGGACGTGGTTTGCTCGTCATTGGCGTCTTCAACCACGCGGGTGTTATTGGATACACCCGGCTCAGTGAGCACCTCGGTATAATCGATGAAACCGGCGTCGTCCAGATAGCCAACGGCAAAACGTGCCGCAACGGTTTCACTCAGAGGGAGATTCAGCACCGCGTTGGTTTCGTAAGAAAGCCCGCTGCTTTCGGCATTCTGGCTGATCTTGCCGTACACCTCACCCTCGATGGCTTCGGTGGAAGGCTTATTGAGGATATAGCGGACAGTACCGCCCATGGCACCACGACCGTACAGTGTTCCCTGTGGCCCGCGCAGTACTTCGATGCGCTCCACATCGATCAGCTTCATGTCGATCAGCAACGGGGTATCGTTAACGTAACGGGAAATAATGTCCTTGCCGCCCTGATTCTCTGACGCCTGCAGACCGCCTATATTCATACCCCGGAGGGTGACCAGACTCAGACCGCGCGCGCCGGCATCCACCATTTGCATGCCGGGCACAAACTGCGCCATTTTCGATAAACTGGTTGCACCCACTTCGCGCATGCTGTCACCACTGACAGCGGTGATGTTGTAAGGAATGTCCTGAACACCCTCTGCCCTGCGGGTAGCGGTTACAACCACCTCTTCGATATTGAATACACTTTCTTCCTGAGCCACTACAACACCCGGAACACCCAGCGTGGTGATCGCCAGGGCCTGGCTCAATAAACGGCGCTTAAACATGCGTCTCTCCTCGTTTTTATAATGCGGGCTGCCCCACTTTGGTACTAGCGAGCCTATCGGTAGATCCACACCAGACACAAGCGTGACTCTACGGGCGCTGTAATTGCGTGTCGCTTTTTGGCAACTTTATGCCATTTATTCAATTTAAGCTGCCAATGGGGATAATGCGAGCGACTTGCGACAATTTGCGGGCATAAAAAAACCGGGCAGAGCCCGGTTTTTTCAGTTGATCGCGCCTTATTCAGCCGCGTCTTCAACTTTAGCAGTGCGATCCACCAGCTCAACGTAAGCCATGGGTGCTTTATCACCAGCACGCAGACCACACTTGAGGATGCGGATGTAACCACCTGGACGACCTTCGAAACGCGGGCCCAGCTCGTTGAACAACTTGCCTACGGCTTTGTCGTTGCTCAGACGGCTGAACGCCAGACGGCGGTTTGCAACGCTGTCTGATTTGGCCAGAGTAATCAAAGGCTCAACTACGCGACGCAGTTCCTTGGCCTTAGGCAGGGTGGTTTTAATCAGTTCATGCTCAACCAGTGAAATCGCCATGTTCTTGAACATAGCCTTGCGGTGTGAGCTTGTACGATTCAGTTTACGGCCACTATGACGATGACGCATGACGCTAAATCCTATCAGTTCTGATTGCTATCACAGCAAATCGTGTTAGGCGCGGACGAGTCCGCGCAAAATCTATTAGTTACTTACCGTCGGTGCGGAGCTCGGCCGGGGGCCAGTTTTCCAGACGCATACCCAAAGACAGACCGCGAGACGCAAGGATGTCTTTGATTTCAGTAAGTGACTTTTTACCCAGGTTCGGGGTCTTCAACAGCTCAACTTCAGTGCGCTGAATCAGATCGCCGATGTAGTAAATGTTTTCCGCTTTCAGACAGTTGGCTGAACGTACGGTAAGTTCCAGATCGTCTACTGGACGCAGCAGCACTGGATCGATGGGCGGCTCTTCTGGCTTGGCGCCAGCAGTGGTACCCACATCTTCCAGGTCTACAAACACGGCCAGCTGCTGCTGCAGAATGGTGGCAGCGCGACGGATGGCTTCTTCCGGCTCAATTGTGCCGTTAGTTTCCAGATCCAGAACCAGCTTATCCAGGTCGGTGCGCTGCTCAACACGTGCACTTTCTACCGAGTAAGCCAAACGCTTAACGGGGCTGAAAGACGCATCCAACTGCAAGCGCCCAATCGCGCGAGTTTCTTCCTCATCGCTATGACGCTGGTCAGCGGGTTCGTAACCGCGGCCGCGGGCCACGGTAATCTTCATGTTGAGGGCCTTGTCGCCGGTGATATTGGCGATCACGTGCTCGGGATTCTTGATCTCGACTTCGTGGTCAACCTGGATATCGCCGGCAGTTACTACGCCCGCACCTTTTTTGGACAGGGTCAGTTCAACCTGATCCTTACCGTGCATAACCACTGCCACGCCTTTCAGGTTCAGCAGGATTTCAATTACGTCTTCCTGCACGCCTTCAATCGCGCTGTATTCGTGTTGTACACCATCGATTTTCACTTCTGTGATGGCACAACCGGGCATGGAAGACAACAAAATGCGACGCAGCGCATTGCCCAGGGTGTGACCAAAACCACGCTCCAGAGGCTCCAACACCACCTTTGAGCGGGTGGGGCTCAGCTCGGTAACGTTGATCTGGCGCGGTGTAAATAACTCGTTTACTGCACTCTGCATAGCCGTTCCTGTTAGCGGTTAATTACTTGGAGTAAAGTTCAACGATCAGGTTTTCGTTGATGTCTGCAGGCAGATCAATACGATCGGGAACCCGCTTAAAGGTGCCCTCTTTCTTGTCTGCACTCACATCAACCCACTCAACGTCTGCACGCTGAGCTGCCAGAGTCAGGGCGTTCTGAATACGCAACTGATTCTTGGCCTTTTCGCGAACGGCAACTACATCGCCTTCGGAAACCTGGAAAGACGGGATGTTAACGGACTTGCCATTAACCAGGATCGCCTTGTGAGATACCAGCTGGCGGCTCTCGGAACGGGTAGAACCGAAGCCCATGCGGTAAACCACGTTATCCAAACGGGTTTCCAGCAGCTTCAACAGGTTTTCACCGGTTGCGCCCTTACGGCGAGCTGCTTCTTTGTAGTAACCACGGAATTGCTTTTCCAGAATGCCGTAGATACGACGAACTTTCTGCTTTTCACGCAGCTGCACACCGTAGTCTGACAGACGGCCACGGCGCTGGCCGTGCATTCCGGGTGCGGTTTCTGCTTTACACTTTGAATCCAGCGGGCGGGCGCCACTTTTCAGGAACAGGTCAGTTCCTTCGCGACGGGCCAGCTTACACTTTGGTCCGATATAACGTGCCATTGTTCAGTCCCCTTAAACGCGACGCTTCTTGGAAGGACGACAGCCATTGTGTGGAATGGGCGTGACGTCAGTGATGTTGGTGATCTTGTAACCAACATTATTCAGCGCGCGAACAGCTGATTCGCGGCCTGGGCCTGGGCCCTTTACTTCCACGTCCAGGTTCTTCAGGCCGTACTCTTGTGCGGCTTGACCAGCGCGCTCAGCGGCTACCTGGGCTGCGAACGGGGTGCTTTTACGTGAACCACGGAAACCTGAACCACCGGCAGTTGCCCAGGACAAGGTGTTGCCCTGACGGTCGGTGATGGTCACGATGGTGTTGTTAAAAGACGCATGGATGTGGGCAACGCCGTCAACCACGGTCTTTTTGACCTTCTTGCGAACAGTCTTATTACTTGGCTTGGCCATAGCAATCTCTTCCTAAACCTTTGGTTACCGAAAAGCCAATTACTTCTTAATTGGCTTGCGCGGACCCTTACGGGTACGGGCGTTAGTCTTGGTGCGCTGACCGTGTACCGGCAGGTTGCGACGATGACGCAAACCGCGGAAACAACCCAGATCCATCAAACGCTTGATGTTCATGTTGATTTCACGACGCAGATCACCTTCTACGGTGCGCTTGGCGACTTCGCCACGCAATACGTCCAGCTGCTCTTCAGACAGGTCACCCACCTTGGTGGTTTCAGCGATGCCGGTGTCTGCCAGGATTTTCTGGGCAGTGGTACGGCCGATGCCAAACACATAGGTCAAGGAGATAACCGCATGTTTGTTATCTGGAATGTTTACTCCAGCAATACGGGCCATTCAAATTACTCCGATAAGTACAAATTTGCGGCGCTGACAGCATAGACGTCACCTACCACACGAAAAGGCGCGGGAGGATAGCGAAAATACCAGCAAAAAGCAATAGCCCGAGGATTGCTCCCCGGGCGACAGTCAACGCCCCCAAAGCCCCTGAGGCCAGGCCTCACGGGGTTTTGCCAGCACCAGACAAGGTACCGGCAGGCGAAAATTAACCCTGACGCTGCTTGTGGCGCGGCTCAACGCTGCAGATTACCCGCAGAACACCGTTGCGCTTAACCATTTTACAGTTGCGGCAAACTTTCTTAACTGAAGCACGAACTTTCATTTTCTACCTCGCTCAATTCACCCTGACCCTTAGCGGCCAAAGCTCTTCAAGTTAGACTTCTTCATCAGTGAGTCATACTGATGGGAATAAAGGTGGGCCTGAACCTGAGACATAAAGTCCATGATAACCACCACCACGATCAACAACGATGTACCGCCCAAGTAGAAAGGCACATTGGTGAATACGATCAAAAACTGTGGCAACAAACACACCGCTGCCATGTACAGAGAGCCAACCACGGTTAAACGGGTCAACACCTGGTCAATATATTTGGCCGACTGCTCACCCGGGCGGATACCCGGAATGTAGGCACCTGACTTCTTCAGGTTGTCAGCAACTTCTTTCGGGTTAAACATCAACGCCGTGTAGAAGAAGGTAAAGAAAATAATCATGCCGGCGAACAAAATGAAATTCAGCGGCTGACCTGGACCAATGGCCAGAGCAATTTCCTGTAAAACCTCACTGCCCGCGCCGTCACCCTGACCAAACCAGCTCGAAATAGACGCTGGGAACAGCAACAAGCTGCTGGCAAAAATGGGCGGAATCACACCGGCCATGTTCACCTTCAAAGGCAGGTGAGACGACTGCGCTGGCATCGCATGACGACCCTGCTGACGTTTGGCGTAGTTAACCGTGATGCGGCGCTGACCACGCTCAACACGAACCACAAACCACACAATCAATACCGCCAGGAACGCAATGGCCAACAGCATCAGAATATGCAGATCACCCTGACGTGCGCTTTCAAACGACTGACCGATGGCACTGGGCAGGCCTGCCACAATACCGGCAAAGATCAGCATGGAAATACCGTTACCGATACCCCGCTCTGTCACTTGCTCGCCCAACCACATCATGAACACGGCGCCGGTCACCAGGGACACAACCGCGATGAAGTAGAAGCTGAATCCGGGCTCGCCACCGTACGCCTGACCGGAGAAACCCACAGCCATAGCAATACCCTGGAAAGTGGCCAGAATTACTGTGAAATAGCGAGTGTACTGGCTGATCTTGCGACGGCCTGCATCACCTTCTTTCTTCAGCTGCTCGAGCGACGGCGTCACTGCGGTCATCATCTGAATAATGATGGACGCAGAGATGTAGGGCATGATGCCCAGCGCCAGAATACTCATGCGCTCAAGCGCACCACCGGAAAACATGTTGAACAAACCCAGAATGGTGCCCTGGTTTTGGTTAAACAAGCTCGCCAGACGCTCAGGATCAAGCCCCGGCACCGGGATATGGGTCCCGATCCGGTATACAACTATCGCCAGAAACAGAAAACGAAGGCGAGCCCAAAGCTCGCCCAGTCCTTTCTGATTCCCTAATGGCAGATTACTCGCCATTCGGAACCTCGCTTTATTCTTCTACTTTACCGCCAGCGGCTTCAATCGCAGCCTTGGCACCCTTGGTAACGGCCAGACCCTTTACGGTCACGGCTTTAGTCAGTTCGCCAGACAGCATGATCTTGGCGCGCTTGATGTTGGTGCCGATAATATCAGCTTGCTTCAGCGCTTCCAAATCAATCAGCTCGCCCTCTACCTTGTTCAGCTCGCCCAGACGCACTTCGGCAGTAACACGGCCGATGCGAGAGGTAAAACCGAACTTCGGCAGGCGCTTCTGCAAAGGCATCTGACCGCCTTCGAAGCCTGGACGAACGCTGCCACCGGAGCGGGACTTCAGACCCTTGTGGCCACGGCCAGCAGTCTTACCAATACCGCTACCAATACCGCGGCCTACGCGCTTGCGCGACTTGGCGCGGCTAGGATCGGGACTCAGAGTATTCAGACGCATTGCTTACTCTCCCTCTACCTGAACCATATAGTTCACTTTGTTAATCATTCCGCGAACGGCAGCGGTGTCTTCCACTTCAACAGTGTGACCGATGCGACGCAGACCCAGGCCCTTCAGGCAGGCCTTGTGATTCTCCAGGCGGCCGATAGAGCTCTTCACCTGGGTCACTTTGACAGTTTTCTTAGCCATGGTCGTTCCAATATCTCAGTTGGTCGAGGCCTTAGCCCGTGATGTCTTCAACACTTTTGCCACGCTTGGCCGCTACGGATTCCGGAGAAACCATGGCTTTCAAGGCGTCGAAAGTGGCGCGCACTACGTTTACCGGGTTGGTAGAGCCGTAGCACTTAGACAGTACGTTTTTAACACCCGCGATTTCCAGCACGGAGCGCATTGCACCGCCGGCGATAACACCGGTACCCGCAGAGGCAGGCTGCATGTAAACCTTGGAACCACCGTGACGACCCTTGGTTGGGTACTGAAGGGTGTCGCCGTTCAGCTCAACCTGGATCATGTTGCGGCGAGCCGCTTCCATTGCCTTCTGGATTGCAACAGGCACTTCACGCGCCTTGCCGCGACCGAAGCCAACTTTGCCATTGCCATCGCCAACTACAGTCAGTGCAGTGAAGGCAAAGATACGACCGCCTTTTACGGTCTTGGCAACGCGGTTAACCTGAACCAGCTTTTCCTGCAGGCCTTCAGAGTTGGCGTCGCCACCTTTTTGTTTCTGCTCGTAAGACATGTTCTAACCTTTAGAATTCAAGGCCGGCTTCACGCGCGGCGTCGGCCAATGCTTTTACTCGACCGTGGTATTTGAAACCACTGCGGTCGAACGCTACTTTGGTCACGCCAGCGGCCTTGGCACGCTCAGCGATCAGACTGCCCACAGCCTTGGCGGCGTCCGCGTTACCGGTTTTACCGGAACGCAGATCCTTGTCCAGGGTGGAGGCACTGGCCAGTACTTTGGCGCCTTCGCCAGAAATAATCTGGGCGTAGATATGGCGCGGCGTACGGTGAATCGTCAGGCGATTTACCTTCAGCTCTGCAATCTTGGCACGAGCACGGCGTGCACGGCGCAGACGAGCAATTTTCTTGTCGTTCATAACCTAGCCCTACTTCTTCTTAGCTTCTTTACGCAGTACGTTCTCATCGGCGTAGCGAATGCCCTTGCCTTTGTAAGGCTCTGGCGGACGGAACGCACGAATCTCAGCGGCAACCTGACCCAGCAATTGCTTGTCAGCGGCTTTGAGAACAATTTCAGTCTGGCTAGGAGTCTCAGCGGTTACGCCCTCCGGCAGGGCGTAATCAACAGGGTGAGACAGGCCCAGAGCCAGGTTTACAGTTTTGCCCGCAGCTTTTGCACGGTAACCAACACCGATCAGGGTCAGCTTCTTCTCGAAACCTTCAGAAACACCCTTAACCATGTTGTTCAACAGTGCACGGGTAGTACCCGCTAATGCGTTGGACTGCTTGGCATCGTTACGCGGCGCGAAAGTCAGGGCGTTGCCGTCCTGCTTCACTTCTACATCTTTGTGTACCGCCAGAGCCAAAGTACCTTGCTTGCCTTTTACAGAAATATCCTGACCTTTCAGAGATACTTCAACGCCAGCAGGTATTTCAACCGGACTTTTTGCAACTCGTGACATGACGACTTCCCGTTAGAATACAGTGCACAGCACTTCACCGCCCACACCGGCAGAACGCGCGGCACGGTCGGTCATAACACCTTTACTGGTAGAAACGATAGCTACACCCAGTCCACCACGGACGGAGGGCAGTTCGTCTTTACCTGCGTAGTTGCGCAGGCCTGGACGGCTTACGCGATCAAGCTCGGCAATAACCGGCTTGCCTTCGTAGTATTTCAGCTCAACCGTCAGCTCTGGCTTGGCGCCTTCGCTAACACTGAAACCACCTACATAACCTTCTTCGGCCAACACACGAGCAACGCTCGCTTTCAGCTTGGAAGACGGCATAGTTACATTTGGCTTACCAACCATCTGCGCGTTGCGGATGCGGGTCAGCATATCAGCCAGAGGATCTTGCATACTCATTGGATTCTGCTCCTGAAAACAGCCGTCTTACCAGCTAGATTTAACCAGACCCGGAACGTCACCGCGCATTGCTGCTTCGCGCAACTTGTTACGGCACAGGCCGAACTTGCGGTACACGGCGTGCGGACGACCGGTCAAGCGACAGCGACGCTGCTGACGGCAGGGCGCAGAATCACGCGGCAGAGCCTGCAATTTCTGCTGAGCAGCCCAGACTTCTTCATCAGAAGAAGACGCGCTGCCGATAATGGCCTTAAGCTCAGCGCGCTTGGCAGCGAACTTAGCAACGGTTTTTGCGCGCTTTACTTCGCGTGCAATCATAGATTTCTTAGCCATGATATCTACCCTTATCCTTTGAACGGGAAGTTGAACGCTTTCAGCAGCGCGCGGCCTTCCTCATCGGTACGAGCGGTGGTAGTGATACAAATATCCAATCCACGGATTTTGTCGATTTTATCGTAATCGATTTCCGGGAAGATAATCTGCTCAGTCACGCCCATAGAAAAGTTGCCACGACCGTCGAACTGCTTGGGACTGATGCCCCGGAAGTCACGGATACGTGGGATTGCAATAGATACCAGACGGTCCAGGAACTCGTACATACGGTCCGAACGCAGGGTAACCTTACAACCGATGGGCCAGCCATCACGGATTTTAAAGCCCGCAATAGACTTGCGGCTCTTGGTTACTACTACTTTCTGACCGGCGATCTGCTCCAGGTTGGCAACAGCGTGCTCCAGCACTTTCTTGTCACCTACCGCTTCACCCACACCCATATTCAGGGTGATCTTGGTGATTCGTGGAATCTCCATCACATTGGTCAAACCCAGCTCTTTTTGAAGCTTGGGCGCGATTTCTTTCTTGTAAAGATCTTTCAGCCTAGCCATTTCTGCTTACCTGGTCTGCTTATGCGTCTACGGCTTCGCCGTTGGATTTAAAGACGCGGATTTTCTTCCCGTCTTCGAGAATTTTGAAACCAACGCGATCGGCTTTCTTGGTTGCAGGATTGAAAATTGCAACGTTTGAAACCTGGATCGGGGCTTCTTTTTCCACGATTCCGCCAGCAACACCCGCCTGCGGGTTAGGCTTCTGGTGCTTCTTGATCGTGTTGATACCAGAAACAACCAAGCGATTGTCTGTAAGCACGCGCACAACTTTGCCACGCTTGCCCTTATCGCGCCCGGCGATAACAATCACTTCGTCATCACGTTTGATCTTACGCATTTGACTGTCCTCGATTCTCTGGACTCTGGCCTGTACTTAAAGTACTTCAGGTGCCAGAGAAATGATTTTCATAAACTTTTCACCGCGAAGCTCACGGGTTACCGGGCCGAAAATACGGGTCCCGATAGGAGCATCTTGGTTGTTAAGCAGTACAGCAGCGTTATCATCAAACTTGATCAGTGAACCGTCTTGCCGGCGAACACCTTTTTTAGTGCGCACAACGACAGCCTTCATCACTTGACCCTTTTTGACCTTACCGCGAGGAATTGCTTCCTTCACAGTTACCTTGATGATGTCACCAACAGATGCATAACGACGATGTGAACCGCCCAGCACCTTGATACACATAACGCGGCGAGCACCACTGTTGTCAGCCACTTCTAAGTAGGATTCAGTTTGAATCATGGTCCGTCTCCGAAACTCTTAATCGATCGGCACTGAATTAAACTTCAGCAGCGCGCTCTACAATTTTAACTAAAGCCCAAGACTTAGTTTTTGAGAGCGGACGAGACTCAGCGATGGTGACCAGGTCACCAATCTTGCACTCGTTATTCTCATCATGAGCCTTCAACTTAGACGACTTACTAACATACTTGCCGTAAATCGGATGCTTTTCGCGACGCTCGATCAGCACAACAATGGACTTGTCCATCTTGTCGCTGACAACCTTACCGGTGAGCGTGCGCGCAGTCTTATTTACCTGGTCCATTGTTACTTACCTGCCTTTTCAGTCAGCACAGTCTTGATTCGTGCAATGTCACGACGAGCCTTCTTCAACAAGTGAGTCTGGCTTAACTGGCCGGTAGCTGCCTGCATACGGAGCTTGAACTGCGCCTGCAGTTCAGACAACAGCGCGGCATTCAGCTCTTGAACTGATTTTTCGCGGAGTTCTGAAGTTTTCATTACATCACCGTACGCTTAACAAAGGTTGTAGTCAGCGGCAGTTTTGCAGCTGCCAGAGCGAAAGCTTCACGAGCCAACTGCTCAGAAACGCCTTCCATCTCGTACAGCACCTTGCCGGGCTGAATCTGGGCAATCCAGTATTCAACGTTACCCTTACCTTTACCCTGACGAACTTCCAGAGGCTTTTCGGTAATTGGCTTATCCGGGAACACACGGATCCAGATTTTACCGCCACGCTTAATGTGACGAGTCATGGCACGACGAGCCGCTTCAATCTGACGAGCAGTGATGCGGCCGCGGCCGGTGGCCTTCAGGCCAAACTCACCGAAGCTAACTTTTGAGCCGCGCTGGGCCAGGCCACGGTTGCGGCCTTTTTGTTGCTTGCGGAATTTCGTACGCTTTGGTTGCAGCATGATGCGTACCCCTTACTTAGAAGATTTCTTCTTGGGTGCTGCTTCGACCGGTGCCTCACCGCCCAGAATCTCACCCTTAAAGATCCATACTTTCACGCCAATGATGCCGTAAGTAGTAGAGGCCTCGGCAGTGGCGTAATCAATGTCCGCACGCAGTGTGTGCAATGGCACACGACCTTCGCGGTACCACTCGGTACGGGCAATTTCTGCACCGCCCAAACGGCCGCTCACCTGAATCTTGATACCTTCTGCACCCTGGCGCATGGCGTTTTGTACAGCGCGCTTCATAGCGCGGCGGAACATCACACGACGCTCCAACTGCTGTGCAACACTTTGTGCTACCAGAGCCGCATCCAGGTCAGGCTTGCGGATTTCTTCGATGTTGATGTGCACAGGCACGCCCATTTTGGCGGTGATTGCACTGCGCAGCTTCTCAACATCTTCACCTTTCTTACCAATCACGATGCCGGGACGGGCAGTATGAATGGTTACGCGAGCTGTGTTCGCAGGACGCTCGATATCGATGCGGCTTACGGACGCGTGTGCAAGCGCCTTTTGAATGTACTCACGTACTTTCAAGTCGGTGTAAAGCTTGTCTGCGTATTCATCGCTACCGGCATACCAAACAGAGGTGTGCTTTTTAACGATACCCAGACGAATGCCTGTCGGATGTACTTTCTGACCCATATCGCCTGCTCTCTTATTTCTCAGCTACTTTAACGGTGATGTGGCAAGTGCGCTTACAGATACGATCTGCACGGCCCTTGGCACGTGGCTGAATGCGCTTCATGGTCATACCTTCGTCAACGAAGATAGTGGACACTTTCAGCTCATCAACGTCTGCACCGTCGTTGTGCTCTGCGTTAGCAATCGCAGATTCCAAAACTTTCTTGATTAAGTCGGCGCCTTTCTTGGGGCTGAACGCCAGAATGTCGAGAGCTTCGTCTACGGACTTGCCACGAATCTGGTCAGCAACCAGACGTGCCTTCTGGGCAGACAGGCGAGCACCGCGTAATTTTGCTGCTACTTCCATCGTCATAACCTCAATTAGCGCTTCTTCGCTTTCTTATCCGCGATGTGACCGCGGTAAGTGCGAGTGGCGGCAAATTCACCCAGCTTGTGACCAACCATTTCTTCGTTGACCAAAACCGGTACGTGTTGACGCCCGTTGTGTACAGCGATTGTCAGACCAACCATTTCTGGCATGATCATGGAACGACGCGACCAGGTCTTAACCGGGCGGCGGTCATTTTTTTCAATCGCTGCTTCGACCTTCTTCAAAAGGTGAAGATCGATGAAAGGACCTTTCTTCAGTGAACGTGGCACTGTTAATTCCCCTATCAGCTAAGTCGTGCGTTATTTCTGGCCGCGACGACGAACAATCATGTTATCTGTGCGCTTGTTACTACGGGTTTTGTAACCCTTAGTTGGCACACCCCATGGAGTCACCGGATGACGACCACCGGAGGTGCGGCCTTCACCACCACCGTGCGGGTGATCTACCGGGTTCATCGCCACACCGCGAACGGTAGGACGCACACCGCGCCAACGTTTGGCACCGGCTTTACCCAAAGAACGCAAGCTGTGCTCACTGTTGGACACTTCGCCCAGAGTCGCACGACATTCGCTCAATACTTTGCGCATTTCGCCGCTGCGAAGACGCAGCGTAGCGTAGGCACCGTCACGCGCAACCAGCTGAGCAGAAGTACCGGCTGAACGCACCATTTGGGCGCCTTTGCCTGGCTTCAGCTCGATGCAGTGAATTACCGCACCGACTGGGATGTTACGCAGTGGCAGGGTATTGCCAGCCTTGATCGGTGCAGCTTCACCGCTCAGGATCTGATCACCAGCCTGCAGGCCCTTGGGCGCAATAATGTAACGGCGCTCACCGTCGGCGTAGCACACCAGCGCGATGTTAGCGCTGCGGTTTGGATCGTATTCCAGACGCTCAACTTTGGCAGGAATACCGTCTTTCTGACGCTTGAAGTCGATCAGACGATAATGCTGCTTGTGACCACCACCGATATGACGGGTAGTGATACGACCGTTGTTGTTACGACCACCGGTCTTGCTCTTCTTCTCCAGCAGCGGAGCGTGTGGAGCGCCCTTGTGCAGGTCTGGATTCACTACGCTTTCAACGAAGCGACGACCGGGAGACGTTGGTTTACGTTTTACGATTGGCATCTCAACTATCCCCTTTACTCAGCAGCGCCGAAGTCGATGTCCTGGCCATCAGCCAAACGAACATACGCCTTCTTGTAGTCGCTCTTCTGGCCCAGACCGTAGCGCGTGCGCTTGGTCTTGCCCTTAATGGTCACAGTGCGAACACCTTCAACCTTCACGTTAAAGAGCTTTTCTACAGCGGTTTTGATCTCGGGCTTTTCAGCGTTCTTCAGAACTTTGAAAACCACTTGATTCTGCTCACCCGCACCGGCAGCCTTTTCAGAAATTACCGGACCGAGCAGCACTTTATAAATGCGTTCCTGGTTCATGCCAGCATCTCCTCAAGCTTTTTCAGCGCAGGCACAGTCACAACCACTTTGTCGAAGCGGATCAGGCTCACAGGATCTACGCCCTGGGCATCACGCACGTCAACTTTGTGCAGGTTGCGAGCTGCAAGATACAGATTGGTATTTACTTCTTCAGTCACGATCAGCACGTCGGACAGGTTGTACTTGGCCAGCTCGCCAACCAGCGCCTTAGTCTTAGGCACTTCCAGGTCGAACGCATCAACCACAACCAAACGCTCCTGACGAGCCAGCTCGGACATGATGCACTGCATGGCAGCGCGGTACATTTTTTTGTTCAGCTTCTGATCAAAGCTGCGTGGCTTGGCTGCGAAAGTTACACCACCGTGACGCCACAGCGGACCACGAGTGGTACCTGCGCGCGCACGACCAGTGCCTTTCTGACGCCATGGCTTGGCGCCGCCACCAGAAACTTCTGAACGAGTCTTCTGAGCCTTGGTACCCTGACGCGCCGCTGCCATGTAAGCAACAACCGCCTGATGCACCAGGTCTTGATTAAACTCGCGAGCGAACGCTACGTCGGACACAGAAACTGTGCCTTTGGCGCCTGCTGGAGTAGTGATATTCAATTCCATGGTCGATTCCCCTCGGATTAGCCGTTGTTGCGCGCTTTAACAGCGGGACGCACGATCACGTCGCCACCCGGAGCTCCGGGTACGGCACCTTTGATCAACAGCAAATTACGTTCTGCATCGACCTTAACCACTTCAAGGTTCTGAACGGTTACACGCTCATCACCCATGTGACCGGTCATTTTCTTGCCCTTGAAAACACGGCCGGGTGTCTGACACTGACCGATAGAGCCTGGAACGCGGTGAGAAAGGGAGTTACCGTGGGTGGCATCCTGGGTACGGAAATTCCAGCGCTTTACGGTGCCGGCGTAACCTTTACCTTTGGAAGTACCAGTAACATCTACGATTTGACCAGCTTCGAAAACATCAACGGTGATTGAACCACCGATTTCGAAAGCTTCGCCGGCTTCATTACGCAATTCCCACAGGCCGCGACCGGCTTCTGTGTTGGCCTTGGCGTAGTGACCAGCAGCAGTTTTGTTGACACGTGAAGCACGGCGCGCACCCACAGTCACCTGCACAGCAGAGTAACCATCGGTATCAACGGTCTTAACCTGAGTCACGCGGTTTGGTTCTACTTCAACCACGGTAACAGGAATAGAAACACCGTCTTCAGTGAAGATACGGGTCATGCCGCTTTTGCGGCCGACAATACCTATTGTCATTTTACTAACCTCAATGGTGTACGGGGCTTTTACCCGCTATGGCCGCCCATTTCAGAGCGTTACACACACCTGCACCACCCCAGTGGGCAGGCAGCTTTTGTTAATTAACCGAGACTAATTTGAACTTCGACGCCAGCAGCCAGATCCAGCTTCATGAGGGCGTCTACAGTCTTTTCTGTAGGCTCAACGATATCCAACAAACGCTTATGTGTGCGGATTTCGTACTGATCGCGCGCGTCTTTGTTAACGTGCGGGGAGATCAGAACGGTGAAACGCTCGCGACGAGTCGGCAACGGAATCGGACCACGCACTTGTGCACCTGTACGCTTAGCGGTCTCGACGATTTCCTGTGTAGACGCATCGATCAACTTGTGATCGAACGCTTTCAGGCGAATGCGAATGCGTTGATTCTGCATCTGAACCTAACTCCAAAATACTGTAAAGAACAATCCGCCAGGGGAAATCCCTGAAAAACGGAGGCGCAATTCTAAGGGCGGCACCGCCCCCTGTCAAGCGCCGGTTGATTTTTTAGCCAACTATTCGCTTTTACCTTGAAAATCAATTAGTTAGCAAAACAAAGGCCCCGCCGGGCGGGGCCTTTTTGCCGGTCAGACCGGCCGATCATTACTCGATGATCTTGGAAACAACGCCCGCACCTACGGTACGACCGCCTTCACGGATCGCAAAGCGCAGACCGTCTTCCATTGCGATAGGTGCAATCAGGGTAACTTCCATCTGGATGTTATCGCCTGGCATTACCATCTCAACGCCTTCTGGCAGCTCAACTGCACCAGTCACGTCAGTCGTACGGAAGTAGAACTGAGGACGGTAGCCTTTGAAGAATGGCGTGTGACGACCACCTTCGTCCTTGGACAGTACGTATACTTCGCCTTGGAACTTGGTGTGCGGCTTGATTGAACCTGGCTTACACAGAACCTGACCACGCTCTACGTCGTCACGCTTGGTACCACGCAGCAGAACACCTACGTTCTCACCAGCACGGCCTTCGTCCAGCAGCTTGCGGAACATTTCAACACCGGTACAGGTGGTCTTGGTGGTGTCGCGGATACCAACGATCTCGATTTCCTCGCCCACTTTCACGATACCACGCTCTACACGGCCGGTTACTACAGTACCGCGACCAGAGATAGAGAATACGTCTTCGATTGGCATCAGGAAGGCACCGTCGATGGCACGCTCTGGCTCAGGAATGTAAGAATCCAGGGTCTCTACCAGCTTCTTAACAGCGGTAGTACCCATTTCTTTGTCGTCCTGACCGTTCAGGGCCATCAGCGCAGAACCGATGATGATCGGGGTGTCGTCGCCTGGGAATTCGTATTGGCTCAACAGCTCACGAACTTCCATCTCAACCAGCTCCAGCAGCTCTTCGTCGTCTACCATGTCAGCTTTGTTCAGGAATACCACGATGTAAGGTACACCTACCTGACGGGACAACAGGATGTGCTCACGGGTCTGCGGCATGGGGCCGTCAGCAGCGGAACAAACCAGGATAGCGCCGTCCATCTGGGCAGCACCGGTAATCATGTTCTTAACGTAGTCGGCGTGGCCCGGGCAATCTACGTGTGCGTAGTGACGCACTGGTGAATCGTACTCTACGTGAGCAGCAGAGATGGTAATACCACGCTCACGCTCTTCTGGCGCAGAATCGATACCGTCGAAAGCAACTGCTTCACCGCCCCAAACTTCCGCACATACGCGAGTCAGAGCTGCGGTCAGAGTGGTTTTACCGTGGTCAACGTGACCGATGGTGCCCACGTTTACGTGGGGCTTGTTACGTTCAAACTTAGCCTTAGCCATTTTGTTATAACCTCAAATTATAAATTTGATAGATAGTAAGTTAGTGATCGCTAGCAACCCTGCTCTTGGCAATGATTTCCTGCGCGACATTCGAGGGCGCCTCAGCGTACTGCTGGAACTCCATGGAGTAAGTAGCACGCCCCTGGGTGGCTGATCGCAGCGCCGTAGCATAACCGAACATTTCGGCCAGCGGCACCTCGGCGTTGACGATTTTGCCAGATGGACTGTCTTCCATGCCGTGGATAATGCCACGACGACGGTTAAGATCGCCCACCACATCGCCCATGTTCTCCTCCGGCGTTACCACTTCCACTTTCATCATTGGCTCAAGCAGGACTGCGCCGCCTTTTTGCGACAACTGCTTGGTGGCCATGGAAGCGGCAATTTTGAACGCCATTTCACTGGAGTCAACATCGTGGAAGGAACCGTCGAATACAGTTGCCTTCAAGCCCAGCAATGGATAGCCGCCGAGCACGCCGTTTTTGGCCTGCTCTTCGATACCCTTGCCGATTGCAGGGATGTATTCCTTCGGAATCACACCACCAACAATTTCTGAAACGAATTCCACCTTATCGGCGTTGTCGTTTTCTGCAGGTTCGAACCGGATCCAGCAGTGGCCATACTGACCACGGCCACCGGACTGGCGCACGAACTTGCCTTCAATTTCACAGGTATTTTTGATCCGCTCACGGTAGGCCACCTGCGGCTTACCGATATTGGCTTCAACCGCAAACTCGCGACGCATGCGATCGACAATAATATCCAGGTGCAACTCACCCATACCGGAGATAATGGTCTGCCCGGTTTCTTCATCGGTATGCACGCGGAAGGACGGATCCTCTTGCGCCAACTTGGACAGCGCAACACCCATTTTGTCCTGATCCGCCTTGGTTCTGGGTTCCACCGCAACCGAAATTACCGGCTCGGGGAACTCCATGCGTTCAAGTGTAATTTTCTTGTCCAGATCACACAGGGTTTCACCCGTGGTCACATCCTTCAGGCCAATCACCGCGGCGATATCGCCCGCCAGCACTTCTTTGATTTCCTGACGGTTATTAGCGTGCATCTGCACCATGCGCCCGATGCGCTCTTTTTTACCCTTGACCGAGTTGTACACCTGGTCACCACTGGACAGCTTGCCCGAGTAAACCCGGATAAAGGTCAGGTTGCCTACAAAGGGGTCTGTAGCAATCTTGAACGCCAGCGCTGAGAAAGGCGCGTCGTCATCGGCCACACGGGTATCATGGGTCTCGCCGTCTTCCAGCACCCCATCGATAGCCTTCACTTCCGTGGGCGACGGCAGGTATTCAATCACCGCGTCGAGCACGGCCTGCACGCCCTTATTCTTGAACGCAGATCCGCCCAACACCGGCACAATTTCGTTCGCCAGCGTGCGCTGGCGGATAGCGGCCTTGATCTCGGCTTCGGTTAGCTCCTCACCTTCGAGGTACTTGTTCATCAAGTCCTCGTTCGCTTCGGCAGCAGCCTCAATCAGGAATTCGCGCATTTCTTCGCACTTGACCTGCAACTCGGCCGGAATCGGCTCGTAGTTGAAGGTCATACCCTGGTCTTCTTCGTTCCACATGATGGCCTTCATTTTGACCAGGTCCACCACGCCTTTAAACGAATCTTCAGCGCCAATGGTCATCTGTAACGGCACGGGATATGCGCCCAAACGCGTTTTCAGCTGCTCGACCACGCGCATGAAGCTGGCGCCCATGCGGTCCATCTTGTTGACGAACACCATGCGTGGCACTTCGTACTTATTGGCCTGGCGCCAGACCGTCTCGGTCTGTGGCTGCACGCCCGAAGACGCACACAGCACCACTACCGCACCGTCGAGTACGCGCAGGGAACGCTCCACCTCAATGGTGAAATCCACGTGACCGGGGGTATCAATAATATTGACGCGATGCTCTTCAAACTGCGCATCCATCCCGCGCCAGAAACAAGTGGTAGCAGCAGAAGTAATAGTAATACCCCGCTCCTGTTCCTGCTCCATCCAGTCCATGGTGGCAGCACCGTCGTGCACCTCACCGATTTTGTGAGACAGACCGGTATAGAACAACACGCGCTCGGTAGTGGTGGTCTTGCCCGCATCTACGTGCGCACAAATACCAATATTGCGATAGCGAGAAATGGGCGTCTTGCGTGCCACAGTCTTATCCCCTAAGTGAGTAGCTGCTTTATTTCAAAAGACTCTTGGAAAGCGACGGGCTTCAGAAAGGGACGCTTTGCAGGAGACTTCCGCTGGGTGGGAACAACAAAAGGCAGCCGAAGCTGCCTCTTGCATAGCGCAGGGCTATTAGAAGCGGTAGTGGCTGAACGCCTTGTTCGCTTCTGCCATGCGATGAACGTCTTCGCGCTTCTTCACAGCGGCACCTTTGCCTTGTGAAGCGTCGATCAGCTCACCCGCCAGACGCTGGGGCATGGACTTCTCACCGCGGTTGCGGGAGTAATCCACCAGCCAGCGCATGGCCAGGGCAGAACGACGGGCAGGACGAACTTCTACGGGCACCTGGTAAGTGGCACCACCCACGCGGCGGGATTTAACTTCCACCAGCGGAGCGATGGCTTCCAGCGCCTCGTCAAACACTTCCAGGGGGTCGCGGTTCAGTTTGGTCTGAACGATTTCCAGCGCACCGTAAACGATACGCTCCGCGACTGACTTCTTACCACTGATCATCACGTGGTTCATGAATTTCGCCAGCGTAACATTGCCGAATTTGGGATCTGGCAATACTTCGCGCTTGGCGACGACGCGTCTTCTTGGCATTTTAAATCGCCTCTATCTTTAGGTTTCTCTAAGACTCCGCTCTTACCGCTGTTCAAATGCCCGAAAAGCCTGGGCTCTCAATCACTTCAACGGGGCAAGCGCGCTTAGCCTTACTCGGTTCAACCGAAAACGTATGTCACTAGGTGATCGACAGGGATCACTTAGGACGCTTGGCACCATACTTGGAACGACGCTGCTTACGGTCTTTCACGCCAGCAGTATCCAAGGAGCCACGCACTGTGTGGTAACGCACACCGGGCAAGTCTTTTACACGACCGCCACGGATCAGCACCACGCTGTGCTCTTGCAGGTTGTGACCTTCACCACCAATGTAAGAAGTTACTTCAAAGCCATTGGTCAGGCGCACACGGCAAACCTTACGCAAAGCTGAGTTTGGCTTCTTGGGGGTAGTGGTGTAAACGCGAGTACAAACGCCACGCTTCTGCGGGTTGGCCTGCAGGGCGGGTACGTCGCTCTTCACAACCTTACGTTTTCTCGGCTTACGAACCAACTGGTTGATCGTTGCCATGAAAATAAACTCCACTAACTTAATTTCACTGCCCGAAAGCAGTGTGTTTACAGTACGGGCAAAGCCCGTCCCACTCAGAAAAAGCGGGAGGCGCATTTTAATGACGCCCCCCGCCTCCGTCAAGGTGGAAAAACAACCATCTTGGCTATTCCCCCACCCTGCTGTTCTTGCAGGGGCCTCCGGCCCCCGCGCCCCGACCTCAGCTGGCGCTGGATTTCAGGGCTTCGGTCAACGCGGCTTCCACTTCTGCTGCGCTCACGCCACCTTCCGACACACCGGCATCGCGGTTGCGGCGACGGTCGGCGTGGTAGGCGAGACCGGTACCGGCGGGAATCAGGCGACCGACCACGACGTTCTCCTTCAGACCGCGCAGATCGTCGCGCTTGCCGGTTACGGCCGCTTCGGTCAGTACGCGCGTGGTCTCCTGGAAGGAGGCCGCGGAAATGAAGGATTCGGTGGCCAGCGAAGCCTTGGTGATACCCAGCAGCTGACGCTCAAACGTCGCCGGCTGCTTGCCTTCGGCACGCAGGCGCTCGTTCTCTTCCAGCACCTTGTGGTACTCCGCTTGCTCGCCCTTCACAAAGCTGGAATCACCCATACTGGTGATCTCCACCTTGCGCAGCATCTGCCGGCAGATGGTTTCAATGTGCTTATCGTTAATACCCACACCCTGCAGACGGTAAACGTCCTGGATCTCGTTGGTGATGTAGCGCGCCAGCGCCTCCACGCCCTGCAGACGCAGGATATCATGGGGGTTGCTCGGGCCATCGGACACCACTTCACCCTTGGCTACCTGCTCACCTTCAAACACGGTCAGCTGGCGATGCTTGGGTATCAGCACTTCGTAATGGGTAGAGCCATCAGCTAAAGGCTGACCATCGTTCGGGGTGATGATCAGGCGACGCTTGCCTTTGGTTTCCTTACCGAAGCTGACGGTACCGGTGATTTCCGCCAGGATTGACGGCTCTTTCGGCTTACGGGCTTCGAACAAGTCGGCAACCCGCGGCAGACCACCGGTAATATCGCGGGTCTTGGAGCCTTCCTGCGGGATACGGGCCAGTACGTCACCGACGCTGATCTTGTCGCCGTTGTTGAGCGACAGAATCGCCTTGGCGGGCAGCGCATAGTGCGCCGGCACGTTGGTATTGGGCAAGTGCAGCTCATTGCCCTTCTCGTCGAGCAGGGTAATGGCAGGCTTGAGATCCTTACCAGCGGCGGGGCGCTCGGCCGGGTCGATCACCTCAATAGAGGACAGACCGGTCAACTCGTCCGTCTGACGACGGATAGTCAGCCCCTCTTCCATACCGGAGAAGGCTACCTGACCGGCCACTTCGGTAACGATCGGGTGGGTATGCGGATCCCACTTGGCCACAACCTGGCCACCTTCCACTTCAGCGCCTTCCTGCACGATAATTACTGCACCGTACGGGATCTTGTAACGCTCGCGCTCGCGACCGTTGGCATCGGCAACTGCCAGCTCACCGGAACGGGATACCGCCACCAGATCACCGGACTCGCGGGTAACCACTTTCATGTTGTGCAGACGGATAGTACCTTCCTGCTTAACCGCCACGCTGTCGGCCGCAGAGGCCCGCGATGCCGCACCACCGATGTGGAAGGTACGCATGGTCAGCTGGGTACCCGGCTCACCGATAGACTGGGCCGCGATAACACCGATGGATTCACCGATGTTGGCGCGATGGCCACGGGCCAGATCGCGACCGTAACACTGGGCACAGATACCCTGACGGGTTTCACAGGTAATCGGGCTGCGTACCTGCACCTCATCGATACCCATCTGCTCAATGCGCTCTACCCACTTCTCGTCGATCATGGTGCCGGCGGGAATCAGGATTTCGTCGGAGCCCGGACGGATCACGTCGCGCGCCACTACACGGCCCAAGATGCGATCACCCAAGGATTCGATCACGTCACCACCTTCAATTACCGGCGACATGGTCAGGCCGTTGTCGGTACCGCAATCGTTTTCGGTCACTACCACGTCCTGCGCCACGTCTACCAGACGACGGGTCAGGTAACCGGAGTTCGCGGTCTTCAGAGCGGTATCCGCCAGACCCTTACGCGCACCGTGCGTAGAGATGAAGTACTGCAGTACGTTCAGGCCTTCACGGAAGTTGGCTGTGATGGGCGTTTCGATGATCGAGCCATCGGGACGTGCCATCAGACCACGCATACCGGCCAGCTGACGGATCTGCGCTGGCGAACCACGGGCACCGGAGTCGGCGTACATGTACACCGAGTTGAAGCTATCCTGCGTCTCTTCTTTGCCTTCGCGGTTAACAACAGTTTCTTTACTGATGCCTTCCATCATGGATTTGGCCACCTGGTCGTTAGCGCGCGACCAGATATCAATCACTTTGTTGTATTTCTCACCTGCAGTTACCAGACCGGCGGCGAACTGAGCTTCGATTTCTTTCACATCGTTCTCAGCGCGGTCAACAATCTTGGCTTTTGCTTCAGGAATTTCGAAATCGTTCACACCGATAGAAGAACCTGACTTGGTGGAGTACTGATAACCCATGTACATCAGCTGGTCGGCAAAGATTACCGACGACTTCAAGCCCACCTGGCGGTAACAGAAGTTGATGATCGCAGAGATCGCCTTCTTCACCATAGCCCGGTTAACCATCTCAAAGGGGATACCCTCTGGCACGATTTCCCACAGCAGCACGCGGCCAACGGTGGTGTCGACAATCTTGGTTTCTTCGATGCGCTCGCCCTGTTCGCCGAAGGTGACTTCGTTGATACGGACTTTGATCTTCGCCTGCAGGTTCGCCTGCTTGGCATGGTAAGCACGGTTCACTTCTTTGGTGTCGGCAAAAACCATGCCTTCGCCTTTGTCGTTCACGCGCTCACGGGTCATCCAGTACAGACCCAGTACCACGTCCTGGGACGGCACGATAATCGGCTCACCGTTGGCGGGCGACAGGATATTGTTGGTGGACATCATCAGCGCACGCGCTTCCAACTGGGCTTCCAGTGTCAGCGGTACGTGTACAGCCATCTGGTCACCGTCGAAGTCGGCGTTGTAGGCCGCACACACCAGCGGGTGCAGCTGAATCGCTTTACCTTCAATCAGCACTGGCTCAAACGCCTGGATACCCAGACGGTGCAGGGTAGGTGCACGGTTCAGCAGTACCGGATGCTCGCGGATCACTTCGTCCAGGATATCCCACACCACTGCTTCTTCGCGCTCAACCATTTTCTTGGCGGCTTTGATGGTGGTGGCCAGGCCTTTCAGCTCCAGCTTGGAGAAGATGAATGGCTTGAACAGTTCCAGCGCCATTTTCTTGGGCAGACCGCACTGGTGCAGACGCAGGGTCGGACCTACCACGATCACCGAACGACCGGAGTAATCCACGCGCTTACCGAGCAGGTTCTGACGGAAACGACCCTGCTTACCTTTGATCATGTCGGCCAGGGACTTCAGCGGACGCTTGTTGGAGCCGGTGATGGCGCGGCCGCGACGACCGTTATCCAACAGGGCGTCAACCGCTTCCTGCAGCATGCGCTTTTCGTTTCGCACGATGATGTCAGGCGCAGACAGATCCAGCAGACGCTTCAGACGATTGTTACGGTTGATCACGCGACGATACAGATCGTTCAGATCTGAGGTGGCGAAACGACCGCCATCCAGAGGTACCAGCGGACGCAGATCCGGCGGCAGCACGGGCAGGGCTTCCAGCACCATCCACTCGGGCTTGTTGCCGGAGTTTTCAAACGCTTCCAACAGCTTCAGGCGCTTGGAGTATTTTTTGATCTTGGTTTCAGAGTTGGTGTTGGGGATCTCTTCACGCAAAAACTGAATTTCAGATTTGAGTTCGATATCCGCCATCAACTTCTGAATGGCTTCGGCACCCATGGAGGCTTCGAATTCATCACCGAACTCTTCCATGGCTTCAAAGTACTGCTCGTCGTTCAGCAGCTGACCGCGCTCCAACGTGGTCATGCCCGGCTCGGTCACCACGTAGGATTCAAAGTACAGCACCCGCTCGATATCGCGCAGGGTCATATCCAGCAGCAGGCCGATACGGCTCGGCAGTGACTTCAGGAACCAGATGTGAGCCACGGGGCTCGCCAGCTCGATGTGGCCCATGCGCTCGCGACGCACTTTGGCCAATGTCACTTCAACGCCACACTTTTCACAGATGATGCCACGGTGCTTCATGCGCTTGTACTTTCCGCACAAGCACTCGTAGTCTTTTACCGGGCCAAAAATCTTGGCACAGAACAAACCTTCACGCTCAGGCTTGAAGGTACGGTAGTTAATGGTCTCTGGCTTTTTCACTTCTCCAAATGACCAGGACCGGATCATGTCGGGCGAGGCCAGACCGATACGGATCGCGTCAAATTCTTCAACTTGTCCCTGGGACTTCAGCAGATTAAGTAAGTCTTTCAAGGCGCTTCCTCCAATGGGCTCTTAGTAGCTCCGGGTTTGCCGGCGGGCTTTCGCCCGCCTCTCAAAGTCTTTCAGTCAACAATTAGGAATCGTGTTCCAATTCCATATTGATGCCGAGCGAGCGGATTTCCTTCACCAGTACGTTGAAGGATTCCGGCATGCCGGGCTCCATGCGATGATCGCCGTCAACGATGTTCTTATACATCTTGGTCCGGCCGTTCACGTCATCCGACTTAACGGTAAGCATTTCCTGCAGGGTGTATGCGGCACCGTATGCTTCCAGTGCCCACACTTCCATCTCACCGAAGCGCTGACCACCGAACTGCGCCTTACCACCCAGCGGCTGCTGGGTAACCAGGCTGTAAGAGCCGGTCGAACGCGCATGCATCTTGTCGTCCACCAGATGGTTCAGTTTCAGCATGTACATGTAGCCAACCGTGGTCTGACGCTGGAAGGCGTCACCGGTGCGGCCATCGTACAACTGTACCTGACCACTCTCTGGCAGATCAGCCAGACGCAGCAGGGCTTTGATCTCAGTTTCCTTGGCGCCGTCGAACACGGGGGTAGCCATGGGCACACCGGCACGCAGGTTTTGCGCCAGAGCGATCACTTCGTCGTCGGACAGGGAGGCGATATCCTCCTTGCCAACCACTTCGCCAGTCTTGTTGTAGATCTCTTCCAGAAACTTGCGCAGATCGGCAACTTTACGCTGCTCTTCCACCATGGCATTGATCTTGTCGCCGAGACCTTTGGCCGCCATACCCAGGTGCATTTCCAGCACCTGACCCACGTTCATCCGCGAAGGAACACCCAATGGGTTCAGTACGATATCCACGGGCACGCCGTTTTCATCGTAAGGCATGTCTTCAACCGGCATGATCACGGAGATAACACCTTTGTTACCGTGACGACCGGCCATCTTGTCACCGGGCTGGATGCGACGCTTGATAGCCAGGTAAACCTTAACCACCTTGAGCACACCGGGTGACAGGTCGTCACCGGTTTCCAGCTTGCGCTTCTTGTCTTCGAACCGCTCGTCGAGGATCTTGCGACGCTCAATCAACTGCGCTTCGGCGGCATCCAACTGCTCGTTGAGCGCGTCATCAGCCATGCGCAACTTGTACCACTGCTCGAACGGCAGATCGTTCAGAATCTCGTCGGTCAGGGCTTCGCCTTTTTTGACACCCTTACCGGAAGACACTTTCTGACCAACCAACGCGGCGCGCAGGCGCTCGAAGGTGGCCGCTTCCATGATGCGGTACTCTTCGTTCAGGTCCTTGCGCACCTTGTCCAGCTGGGCTTTCTCAATTTCTTTCGAACGCTGGTCTTTTTCAATGCCGTCGCGGGTAAACACCTGCACGTCGATCACGGTACCGCGGGTACCGGTGCCAACACGCAAAGAGGTGTCTTTCACGTCAGACGCTTTTTCACCGAAGATCGCACGCAGCAACTTCTCTTCCGGCGTCAGCTGGGTTTCACCTTTCGGCGTTACCTTGCCCACCAGAATGTCGCCCGGGCCCACTTCCGCACCGATGTACACAATGCCGGATTCGTCCAGTTTCGCCAGCGCACCTTCACCCACGTTGGGAATATCGGCGGTGATTTCTTCGCTGCCGAGCTTGGTGTCACGGGCAATACAGGTCAGTTCCTGAATGTGAATGGTGGTGAAACGATCTTCCTGTACCACGCGCTCGGAGACCAAAATGGAGTCTTCGAAGTTGTAACCGTTCCAGGGCATGAACGCGATGCGCATGTTCTGACCCAGTGCCAACTCGCCCATATCCACTGACGGACCGTCTGCGAGCACATCGCCGCGGGCAATCACGTCACCGGTTTTCACGATCGGACGCTGGTTGATACAGGTGTTCTGGTTTGAACGGGTGTACTTGGTGAGGTTGTAGATATCTACACCCGCATCACCGGTTTCCACCTCGGCGTCATTCACTTTGACCACGATGCGCGAGGCATCCACACGGTCAACCACGCCACCACGCTTGGCTACCACACACACGCCGGAGTCAACCGCAACGTGACGCTCCATACCGGTACCCACCAATGGCTTTTCAGCCTTCAGCGTAGGTACAGCCTGGCGCTGCATGTTAGAACCCATCAATGCACGGTTGGCGTCATCGTGTTCCAGGAATGGAATCAGGGACGCAGCCACCGACACTACCTGACGTGGACTCACGTCCATGTAGGTCACTTCGGACGGCGCCTTGAGGGTAAATTCGTTCAGGTGACGAACGGATACCAGCTCTTCGGACAGCTTGCCGTTTTTATCGACGCCGGCGGATGCCTGAGCAATTACCTGCTCGGCTTCGTTAATCGCAGACAGGTATTCGATATCGTCGGTAACCTTGCCGTCGATCACTTTGCGATAAGGGCTTTCCAGGAAGCCGTAATCGTTAGTGCGGGCAAAGGTTGCCAAGGAGTTGATCAGACCGATGTTCGGACCTTCAGGCGTTTCGATCGGACATACGCGACCGTAGTGGGTCGGGTGTACGTCACGCACTTCGAAGCCTGCGCGCTCACGGGTCAGACCGCCTGGGCCAAGTGCCGATACACGGCGCTTGTGCGTCACTTCAGACAGCGGGTTGTTCTGGTCCATGAACTGGGACAACTGGGAAGAGCCGAAGAACTCTTTTACTGCCGCAGCAACAGGCTTGGCGTTGATCAGATCCTGTGGCATCAGGCCTTCACTTTCGGCCATGGACAGACGCTCTTTCACGGCACGCTCAACGCGCACGAGACCAACGCGGAATTGGTTTTCTGCCATCTCGCCCACGGAACGCACGCGACGGTTACCCAGGTGATCGATATCGTCCACCACGCCTTTGCCGTTGCGGATTTCGATCAGGGTCTTCATCACGTCCACGATGTCGTCGTTGGACAGAACGCCTTCGCCGGTTTCGTCTTCGCGACCCAGGCGACGGTTGAACTTCATCCGGCCCACGCCAGACAGGTCGTAACGCTCCTGACTGAAGAACAGGTT
This sequence comes from Simiduia agarivorans SA1 = DSM 21679, assembly GCF_000305785.2. Classification (NCBI taxonomy): domain Bacteria; kingdom Pseudomonadati; phylum Pseudomonadota; class Gammaproteobacteria; order Cellvibrionales; family Cellvibrionaceae; genus Simiduia; species Simiduia agarivorans. Next base: position 2,030,137 of record NC_018868.3, read on the forward strand.
CTGGAACAAGGTCTCGGCGGATTCCTTGGTGGGCGGCTCACCCGGGCGCATCATGCGATAGATTTCAACCAACGCCTCCAGTTCGGAGCGGGTCGGATCAACGCGCAGCGTATCGGAAATGAACGGACCGCAATCGATGTCGTTGGTGTACAGGGTTTCGATACCGGTAACATTGGCTTCGCGCAGTGTCTCGAGCACCTCATCAGAGATCTCGGTATTACACTCCAGCAGCAGCTCGCCCGACTTCTCGTCGATAATGTCTTTTGCCAGCGCCTTGCCAACCAGGTAATCGTTTGGCACCACCAACTCGGTAATACCGGCTTTTTCCAGATCGCGGATATGCTTGGCGGTGATGCGACGACCTTCTTCGATCAGAACCTTGCCTTTCTTGTCTTTGATGTCGAAGGTTGCCACGTCACCACGCAGGCGGGAAGGCACCAACTCCAACACAAATTCACCGTCTTTATTGATGGTGTACTTGCTGGTTTCAAAGAACATATCCAGCATCTGCTCACTGGTGAAGCCCAGCGCGCGCAGAAGAATAGTGGCCGGCAGTTTACGGCGACGGTCGATACGAACGAACAACAAATCCTTCGGATCGAATTCGAAGTCCAGCCAGGAACCGCGGTAGGGAATCACGCGCGCGCTGAACAGCAACTTGCCTGAAGAGTGGGTTTTGCCCTTGTCGTGGTCGAAGAATACACCGGGTGAACGGTGCAGCTGGGAAACGATCACACGCTCGGTACCGTTGATCACAAAGGTACCGTTGTCGGTCATGAGCGGAATTTCGCCCATGTACACTTCTTGTTCTTTAATGTCCTTGATGGACTTGTTCGCTGATTCTTTGTCATAAATGATCAGCCGAACTTTTACGCGCAGGGGAGCCGCGTAGGTCACGCCGCGCAGAATACATTCATTAACGTCGAATGCCGCTTTGCCCAAGGCATAGCTGACATATTCCAGGGCTGCGTTCCCTGAATAACTCACAATAGGGAATACCGACTTGAATGCTGCGTGCAAACCGAAGTCTGTGCGAGCATCGGCAGACGCGTCTGCCTGGGTAAACTTTCTGTAGGAGTCCAACTGAATCGCCAGGAGGTAAGGTACATCCATTACACTCGGCAGTTTGCCGAAGTCCTTGCGGATACGTTTTTTCTCAGTATATGAGTAAGCCATCAGTATTCCCCAGCTTGTTCACGATTTGGGCTTTTGGAATCTCTGAGCCGATAAGTGCGGGTGGCACTTAATTGCTACATTTCGCCAGCATTTGCTGAACGCGAAAACACCGGTTTTCGCTCGACCTTTTACCGTAGGTCGTAAACGGCAAAAAGGCCGGCGGGTTTTACACCCGCCAGCCCGAGTCAGCAGTGTTTGCTACCGACTGCGCTATGCAAAACCGAATTACTTCAGCTCTACAGTTGCGCCAGCTTCTTCCAGCTCTTTCTTAGCGGCTTCAGCTTCTTCTTTCGCAACGGCTTCCTTGATGGTCTTAGGTGCGCCGTCTACCAGCTCTTTAGCTTCTTTCAGGCCCAGACCAGTGATACCGCGAACGGCCTTGATCACGTTAACCTTCTTGTCGCCAGCAGCAGCCAGTACGATGTCGAACTCGGTCTTCTCTTCAGCAGCCGCACCAGCGTCACCGCCAGCAGCAACAGCTACAGCAGCCGCTGCAGAAACGCCGAATTTTTCTTCCATAGCAGAAATCAGTTCCACAACGTCAGTTACGGACATTTCAGCAATTGCATTGATGATATCGTCTTTAGTCAGAGACATGACTCAATTCCTAAATTGTTTGAGCGTTAGCTCGAAAATGTTTATGCCTGCAGATAATCGTATTGATTAAGCTGCGGCTTGCTCTTTCTGGTCGCGAATGGCCGCAATAGTGCGGACCAGCTTGCCAGCAGCTGCTTCTTTCATAGTGCTCATCAGGCGTGCGATAGCTTCGTCGTACGTTGGCAGGCTTGCCAACAGTGCGATATCTACCACATTGCCTTCGAAAGCGGCTGACTTCAGCTCCAACTTGTCGTTACCTTTGGCGAAGTCACGCAGAATACGCGCGCCTGCACCTGGGTGCTCGTTGGAGAACGCAATGATTGATGGACCCACGAATGAGTCAACCAGACATGCGTAGTCAGTGCCCTCTACTGCGCGACGAGCCAGCGTGTTACGTACAACTTTCAGCCATACGCCGTTATCACGGGCTTCTTTGCGCAGCGCAGTCATAGCCGACACGGTTACACCGCGTGCGTCAGCTACTACTGCAGACAGAGCGCTCTTAGCAGCTTCCTGGACTTCAGCGACAATCGCTTTTTTGTCTTCGAGTCCTAGTGCCACGATCTTACTCCTGGATTTGATTAGCTCAGCTAATCGTTAACAAATCGGCACAACCACCACATAGCTGCTGTGCCGCGTTTTTCGGTGTATCAAATCCAGCAAAAAACTGAATTGGGCCACCATCTGCGTAGGCGAATTACCATTAAAGGACAAACCTGCCTACGGTCTTTGATGGACCAGCTGACGCTGGCCCCCAAAGTACTTTTTGCTCTGGTCTTAGATGTCCAGAGACGCCTGATCGATCAACAAACCCGGGCCCATGGTGGTGCTCAGGGTGATACGCTTCAGGTAAACACCTTTGGAAGAGGCTGGCTTGGCGCGCTTCAGATCGCCTACCAGCGCTTCCAGGTTTTCTTTCAGTGCCTTCTCTTCGAAAGACAGCTTGCCGATACCGCCGTGGACGATACCGCCCTTCTCGGCACGGTAGCGAACCTGACCGGCCTTGGCGTTGTTAACCGCAGTCACAACATCGGGGGTCACAGTGCCGGTCTTGGGGTTTGGCATCAGGCCACGCGGACCCAGAACCTGACCCAGAGCACCTACTACGCGCATAGCAGCAGGTTCGGCGATAACAACATCAAAGTCCATCAGGCCGCCTTTGATCTCGGCTGCCAGCTCGTCCATGCCCACGTGCTCTGCGCCCGCAGCCTTGGCCGCTTCTGCATTGGCACCCTGAGCAAACACGGCCACGCGTACAGACTTACCGGTGCCGTGTGGCAGAGTAGTCGCACCGCGAACGGTCTGGTCGGATTTACGTGGGTCAATACCCAGATTGACGGCAACATCTACGGTCTCACCGAATTTAACGGAAGACACTTCTTTCAGAAGAGCTACGGCTTCGGAGATGCTGTACAGCTTGGCGCCGTCTACTTTTTCGCGGATAGCGCGCTGACGCTTAGTTAACTTAGCCATTCTTACAGACCCTCCACTTCCAGACCCATAGCGCGAGCAGAACCGGCGATAGTGCGCACTGCGGCGTCCATATCAGCAGCGGTCAGGTCAGGACGCTTGGTGTTAACGATCTCTTCCAGCTGAGCGCGGGTCACAGTGCCCACTTTCTGGGTATTCGGGCGGGGTGAACCGCTCTTGATACCAGCAGCCTTCTTCAGCAGGTAAGATGCCGGCGGCGTCTTCATGGTGAAGGTAAAAGAGCGATCACTGTATACACTGATCACAACGGGCACAGGTGCACCTACTTCCATATCACCGGTCTGGGCGTTGAACGCCTTACAGAATTCCATGATATTCACACCGTGCTGACCCAGGGCTGGACCCACGGGCGGCGACGGGTTGGCCTTACCGGCCCCTACCTGCAGCTTAATATAAGCCTGAATTTTCTTAGCCATGATGTACTCCCATAGTTTGGGTGATTAACGCCTCGGATGGCATTGGCAGCGCCATCGTCTCCGGCTCCCCACACTCTGTACTTGACGAGCAAAATACAGAGACGCGAAAACCTCCCCGCACGGAGCCCGTGCAGGAAGGTGAATTTTACGAATTTACACTCAGGTCTTTTCGACCTGACCGAAATCCAGTTCTACCGGTGTGGAGCGACCGAAAATCAAAACTGCTACGCGCAGCTTGCTCTTTTCGTAGTTAACTTCTTCAACCACACCGTTAAAGTCGTTGAACGGGCCATCGCATACGCGGACCATTTCACCGGGCTCAAAAATTGTCTTGGGCTTGGGCTTATCTGCAGAATCATCAACACGCTGCAGAATGGCCTGAGCTTCTTTCTCGGTAATTGGCGCAGGCTTGTCGGCCTTACCACCAATGAAACCCATCACGCGAGGCGTTTCTTTTACCAGGTGCCAAGTGTCGTCATTCAACTCCATTTGGACCAACACATATCCCGGGAAGAATTTGCGCTCGCTCTTACGCTTTTGTCCGCCGCGCATCTCAACCACTTCTTCAGTGGGAACCAGCACGTCGCCGAACATATCCTGCATATTATGCAGTTCGATACGCTCCTTCAGCGAAGAGGCAACCTTCTTCTCAAACCCCGAGTAGGCGTGTACTACATACCAGCGCTTTGCCATTGCTCACCCTTAGTTATCAACCGATAATCAGTGATGCCAGCCAACCCAGCACTGAATCCAGAGCCCACAAAATCAACGCCATAACGAATACAACCGCCAGCACGATCAATGTGGTTTGGTTGGTCTCCTGGCGCGTGGGCCATACTACCTTGCGCACTTCCACCTGAGCTTCAAGCATCAGATTCCAGAACGCAGCGCCCTTGGCGGTTTTCACAGCGATGAAGATAGCAACCAAACCGGCAGCCACCAGACCGAGGATGCGATACAGCAATGCCACCTCACCGAACTGGGAGTTGGCAACCGCCATGCCGGCCACTATAGCCAACACCAGCAACCACTTAATCAGATCGAAACGATATTCCGGGGCTTCGACTTTCGCATTCATCAGGGAAACAACCCTTCATCACTCTTATAAAATGGCAGGCCAGGAGGGACTCGAACCCCCAACACCCGGTTTTGGAGACCGGTGCTCTACCAATTGAACTACTGGCCTGTATTAGCTCACGCTAAAACTAAAAACCGGCAAACCGGGGCTTCACCCCAGCCTGCCGGCACAGATCATTACTCGATGATCTTGGAAACAACGCCCGCACCTACGGTACGACCGCCTTCACGGATCGCAAAGCGCAGACCGTCTTCCATTGCGATAGGTGCAATCAGGGTAACTTCCATCTGGATGTTATCGCCTGGCATTACCATCTCAACGCCTTCTGGCAGCTCAACTGCACCAGTTACGTCAGTGGTACGGAAGTAGAACTGAGGACGGTAGCCTTTGAAGAATGGCGTGTGACGACCACCTTCGTCCTTGGACAGTACGTATACTTCGCCCTGGAACTTGGTGTGCGGCTTGATTGAACCTGGCTTACACAGAACCTGACCACGCTCTACGTCGTCACGCTTGGTACCACGCAGCAGAACACCTACGTTCTCACCAGCACGGCCTTCGTCCAGCAGCTTGCGGAACATTTCAACACCGGTACAGGTGGTCTTGGTGGTGTCGCGGATACCAACGATCTCGATTTCCTCGCCCACTTTCACGATACCACGCTCTACACGGCCGGTTACTACAGTACCGCGACCAGAGATAGAGAATACGTCTTCGATTGGCATCAGGAAGGCACCGTCGATGGCACGCTCTGGCTCAGGAATGTAAGAATCCAGAGTCTCTACCAGCTTCTTAACAGCGGTAGTACCCATTTCTTTGTCGTCCTGACCGTTCAGGGCCATCAGCGCAGAACCGATGATAATCGGGGTGTCGTCGCCTGGGAATTCGTACTGGCTCAACAGCTCACGAACTTCCATCTCAACCAGTTCCAGCAGCTCTTCGTCGTCTACCATGTCAGCTTTGTTCAGGAATACCACGATGTAAGGTACACCTACCTGACGGGACAACAGGATGTGCTCGCGGGTCTGCGGCATGGGGCCGTCAGCAGCGGAACATACCAGGATAGCGCCGTCCATCTGGGCAGCACCGGTAATCATGTTCTTAACGTAGTCGGCGTGGCCCGGGCAATCTACGTGTGCGTAGTGACGCACAGGTGAATCGTACTCTACGTGAGCAGCAGAGATGGTAATACCACGCTCACGCTCTTCTGGCGCAGAATCGATACCGTCGAAAGCAACTGCTTCACCGCCCCAAACTTCCGCACATACGCGAGTCAGAGCTGCGGTCAGAGTGGTTTTACCGTGGTCAACGTGACCGATGGTGCCCACGTTTACGTGGGGCTTGTTACGTTCAAACTTAGCCTTAGCCATTGCCATCGTCTCCTGTTTAGAGGGGCGCGAAACCGTTTTTCAAACAAAACAAAAATCCGCAAAAGGCCAGCCTTTGCGGAAACTGGAGCTCTTGACCGGAGTTGAACCGGTGACCTCACCCTTACCAAGGGTGTGCTCTACCAACTGAGCTACAAGAGCGTAAACCTTACATCTATTCACCCCAGCCAGAAGACTGGAGCGGGCAGCGGGAATCGAACCCGCATCATCAGCTTGGAAGGCTGAGGTTCTACCATTGAACTATGCCCGCATTGACTGACGAACATTTCCGGCAACAGCCAATCCGAAACTGAGCACCACCTTGGCGGCGCCTGCCAGATTCAACATCTGGACTTCAATAATGGTGCAGGGGGATGGATTATTCCCTACGGTCGCCGCTATCGCGGCGCTCGCCTGCGCTTCGCTGGTCGTCGAACCATCTCTCTGGTTCTCACTCCATCCCCAACGGGGATGCTTTCCAGCGACTGCCAGATTCAGCATCTGGACTTCAATAATGGTGCAGGGGGATGGATTCGAACCATCGAAGCTTTCGCGTCAGATTTACAGTCTGATCCCTTTGGCCACTCGGGAACCCCTGCCAAAGAGCCGGCAATTCTCCGGCTCAAGCTTGTGCTTGTCAACCATTTTTATGAATAAATTCACAGGCTTAGAGCACAATGCTTAATAAAAATGGAGCTGGTGAAAGGAGTTGAACCCTCGACCGCCTGATTACAAGTCAGATGCTCTACCAACTGAGCTACACCAGCAAAAAACCACCCAAAACACACCTTTTCAGGCCTGCCTGTAATGTGGAGGCGCGATTCTAGAGAAACTTATCCGAGGACGCAACAGCTGAACACAAATTTTGCCTAATCTCTTGTTTGGCGTCGGGCGGCAGCAGATTTGACCAGACCTCATCGCCAATCCGGGCAGCCTGGCCCGGTCCCAGCACCAGCCAGAGCTCTTTTTGAATGCGGGGTTTGGCCAACATTTTGGCGTCATACCCCAATCTGCGCATTTCGGCCATTCGCTGCTCGGCCAAGGGCTTTTGGGTAAACACCCCGAAGGAAATACCATTAGCCAGCTCGCCCCCGGGAATCAGGTAACTATCGATCTGCTTGGCCTGCAACTCGTGCAATCGCCGCAGCGCCTCCTGCTGGGATGGCTCGGGCGGGTTGTAGACCCAATAAGACTCGCCTGCATGTATTTCAAGGGACTGCAGATTAGACTCGGCCCCCAGCGCACGCAGACGCTCGCGCACAATGGCACCGCGATCCGAATCCACAAAAGGTCCCACCAGGGTACACACAGCTTCGCTGCTGTCCGGGGCGGGCTTCTGGGTTTTCTGCAACGCGGCCTGCACATCGCTATCCATTTCGGCAATCAGCGTCAGCGACTGCCCAGCAGGAGCCACATCCGGCGCGGCACGCACCACAGCCGCGGGCTCGTCCGCCGGCGACAGCAGGGTCCAGCCCAGCACCAAAAGGTTTAATGCCAACAATCCAAAAAATACCAATCGCATACTGAAAACCAGTGATCCTTGTTCTTTAACTCTATTCCAGCCTAGGGCAACACCAAGGCCAACCCATCCAGCACCAGATCGGGGACCAAACGCGAAGGCGTGAACTCCCGGGCCAGCAGGCCGCCCGCGCCGCCGGTAAACAGATAGTAATCCACCGGGCCAAATCGCCGTGCCGTCTCATGCACTAACCCGCTCAGCATCAGCGCCAAGGCACCAGACACCGCCTGCTGCGTATCCACCCCCGGTGCCAGCGGCATAGTGCCGGGCAAGTCCGGTACCTTGACGGCATGGGTGCCACTGTACAGAGCTGTGCGCATCAACTGAAGCCCGGGGCCAATAAAGCCACCCAAATGCCGACCAGGCTCACACACGTCCAGTGTGACCGCACTGCCTACATCAACCACCAACAACCGCGCGTCTGGCACCAATGCGAGCGCAGCCTGTACAGCCAGCCACCGGTCTATGCCCAGCCGCTCTGGCGCTGCATAACCACAGCTAACGCCATTAGCACCCGGCACCACCTGCGCCAATGCCACCGGAATACCGGGCGTGCACGCCAGGTAATTCACTAACGCACCGGTTCTTGCCTCGCCGGCCACAGAAGCCAAGCGCGCCCTCGTCAGCCCCGCAGGCAAGCCAAGCCCGCTGAAATCAAAACCGGCCTTGGCCTTCAGCGCCGCCCAGGGTTGTCCACCCCGCTGCGCGCCATCCGCCGTGCGCCATTTAACCGCCGTGTTCCCGCAGTCAAACTCAACGATCATGACCTGCCCGCAAACTCAGCTCTCCGCCATGCATTGCCTGAACACCATCATCGGTTTCCAGCAGCAGGGCGCCGGAGGCATCGACACCCCGCGCCACCCCCCGATGCACAGTGGCGGCACTGGACAAGGTCACAGGCACACCGGCAAATGCGTCGAGCCCCATCCACTCGCTGCGGAAAGCACTGAAACCCTCCCGGGCAAACTGCTCCAGCGCTGCGTGCATCTGGCTCAGTACCGCAGCCGCGAGATCATTGCGGGTCACCTTGACACCCAGCGAGGCCAGATCCACCCACGGCTGGTCGATCGCAGTCGCTGGCGGCATCGCCACATTCAGCCCGACCCCGACAACCACCCGGCACTCACCGGCCGGGTCACCCGTCATTTCAAGCAGAATGCCGCCCAACTTTTTACCGTTCACCAACAGGTCGTTCGGCCACTTGAGCTGCAGCCCCGTCAACCCAAGCGATGCGAGAGCACGGGCGCAGGCCACCCCCACCGCCAGACTGAGTCCGCTCAGGGCGGCAGCGCCACCAAAGAAGTGCCAACCCATGGACAGATACAGATTGGCCGCAAACGGGCTGACCCAGGCGCGCCCGCGGCGCCCGCGACCGGCAGTCTGTTGCTCTGCCAGCCAAACCCGCCCGTGAATGCCTTGCGCACTCGCCTCCACGGCCCGGGTATTGGTGGAGTCGGTGCAATATAGATGAACAATATCCAGGTGGCTTCGGGCCGGGGCGGACAACTGTGTGGTAATAATGGCCGGGTCGAGCAGGTCAAGGACGGCGGGCAGCCGATACCCTTTACCTTTGACCGACTCCACCGCCAGACCGTATTCATGCAACTTCTGTAGCTGTTTCCACACCGCCGTCCGGGATACGCCGAGCAGCTGCCCCAAATCCTCGCCCGAATGGAATTCGCCGTCCGCCAAACGCAACACCAGCGCATCCAGCGCCCTCGTCTCAGCCATCAGGACGCGCCACCCACATAGTTGCGGTGATAGCGGCTACCCAGGTTCGTCAACACTTCATAACCAATCGTATTCATGTGTTCGGCCACCAGGTTGACATCCAGTACCGGGCTCAACATATCGACCCAGGCCTCGCCGATGGGCGGCAGCTGCGCCTCAGGGATGGCGCTGACATCAAAAATCGTGGCGTCCATGGAGACCCGACCGATGATTGGCACCCGATGCCCGGCCAATTCGCCTTCGCCGCGATTACTCAGGCGCCGCAATAATCCATCGGCGTAGCCGCCTAACACCACAGCCAGTCGCTGACCCGCCTGAACCTGAACGGTGGCACTGTACCCGACCCACGAGGGCTCGGTAATGGTACGGTACTGAATCACCGGCAAACGCAAACTGACCACGGGGCGCATGGGGTTAGGCAAGGCCGGCGTCGGGTTCACGCCGTACATGGCGGCACCGGGGCGCGCCAGGTCGAAGTGAAACTCCTGACCGAGGAAAATGCCGGAAGAGTTGGCGAAGCTCAACACCACCTCGGGCCAGCGGGCCTTCACCGCCGGCACCAATTGGCTGTATTGGGTGAGCTGTTGCTGATTCAGCGGGTGCCCGGGCTCATCTGCGCAGGCCAGATGGCTCATGAAGATTTTTACATCCAGTCGCTCGGCGTCAGCGCTCTCAATAAAACGCTGCAACTCCTGCGGCGACATTCCCAGCCGGGTCATGCCCGAATTGAGATTTATTACGCAGGGCGCACTGGTGCCGCTGGCCGCCGTCGCCACCAACCAACGCTCGATGGCATCGAGGGAAAACAGGCTGGGCCACAATCCCGCCTCCACAAAGCCCTGCTCTCGCCCGGGCCGCACGCCGCCCAGCACCACTATGCGGGCTTGCGGTAAAGCTTCTCGCAGGAGAAGGCCTTCGTCAGTGGTGGCCACAAAAAAATTGGCACAACCCGCGCGCCACAGCGCCTGCGACACCGGCACCATCCCGAGCCCATAGGCATTGGCTTTGACCACTGCCGCACACACACTGGGCGCCACACGGGCCGCCAATTGCCGCCAATTGGCGACGATCGCATCGAGATCAATGGTCAGAATTCCGTCGTGCATAGGCACCTCCACTGCAGGCGCACAATATTACGCACTAACCCACACTGACGGTAGCCGCTCTGACAGTTTCTTTTTGCCGGGTGACACCAACCGACGAGTGATAGGCCGCCATCAACACAGCGCTGAACAGCAAAACCGCGCCGGCCTGGTGCAGTGCGCCCAGCCAGATGGGCACCGCCAACAGTAGCGTGCTGATGCCAAGACAAACCTGCAACGCCAATGCTGCGAGCAGAAACAGCGCCCATGGACGCGTATGTGCACTATCCCGCCACAAACGCACGGCCAACAGGACTAACAAGACAGTGAGCAGGTACGCCAGCAGACGGTGGTTGAACTGTACTGTGGTGATCTGCTCAAACGCAGCCAGCCAGGCGGGCGAATAGTCATAGAGGCCGGGCGGAATCCACTGGCCCGCCATCAGCGGCCAGGTATTGTAGGCATGTCCTGCGCGGATCCCAGCCACCAGCCCGCCAGACAAGATCATCACAAAGGTGGCCGGCACCGCCAGCCGGGCCAGCCAGTGACGTGCACCCGATTGCGCAGGCCACAGCAATCGGGCAATCAGCCAGAGTATGTAGCCATAAATAAGCACCGCCAACCCCAAATGGGCGGTCAAACGGTACTGGCTGACGCGCGGGTTATCCACCAGCCCGCTTTTGACCATATACCAACCCAGCACGCCTTGCAGGCCGCCCAATACAAACAAAGCCGACAGATGTGGCTTAAACGCCGGACGGATCTGACCACGCCACCAGAACACCACCAACGGGAAAAAAAACAGCACGCCTATCAGACGGCCCAGCAACCGGTGCAGATATTCGAACCAGAAAATCTGCTTGAAGCCCGCCAGGTCCATGCCGGTATTGACCTTTTGGTACTCGGGATACTGCTGGTACTTTTCGAACTCCTGCAGCCATTCGCCTTCGTTCAAGGGTGGCAACACCCCTACTACAGGTTTCCACTCCACGATGGACAAGCCCGACTCGGTCAGGCGGGTTACTCCGCCCAACACAATCATGCCGTAAATGGTGAGGGCGCATACGAACAACCAGATCACCAGGTTGCGGTCATTCAGGCCCGGGGTGCGGTCAATCATTTTTATTCTCCAGCACTGCATAAGCAGCCACAGTCTAAGTTTGATTCCGTATAACTCACAAGTGCCAGGCTGGATAAACTTAATTGAATATCCTGCAGGTCAAACATATGAGTACCGCACGCTTGGGCGATATTTTGCTCGCCCGTAACTGGATTGGTGAAGAACAGCTGAACCGCGCGATCAGGGAGCAGGCCCGCAGTCAGTTGCCGCTCGGGCAGATCCTGTTGGCACAGGCCAGCATCAGCGAACGCCAGTTAAAGCGGGCGCTACGCTGGCAGCGCTTTGCCCGCGCAGCGTTGCTCATGGGCAGCCTCGGCGCGGCAGCGGCACCGGTTGGCGCATCAGAAGCCCAACGGCTGACGGATCAACTGGTGGAGCGGATCGGCGCGCAATCGAGCAGTGCGCGTACTGGCGCCAAGAAGTCCACCGGCGAACGGCAAAACCCCGTTAAAACACTGCTTGGCACCCCCACATGGACGCTGTTGCAAGGCCGTTACTCTCTGGGCGCCGATAGCAGCACCGAAGGCGTGCGATACCAGGCCCGCTGGAGTGCAAGCAAAGTATCACTGGAGATTCGCTACCAGTTTTGATCTGCGACCAATTCCGCTAAGCTAGTCGCACCACAGGATTGATTCGGGACCGGCATGGTGCAGGGAGAGTTCCAGTTCACGCTTAATGATCGCGCCGGTGAGCTGCAGATCAACGGCGATTGGTTGCGCGGTAGCGCGCCCTTGGGATCACAGCTGCTATCACAACTGCCCGAAAACCTCACAAGCCTCAGCCTGTCTGCTGAGCACTTAGGACGCTGGGACACCGCCCTGCCCGCGGCCTTGTATCCTTTAGCCCGCCACTGCCAAACACAAGGCATCCCGCTGACAACCGACCAACTCCCCGCCAGCCTTCAGCAATTACTGGCACTGGCTACCGGCGTCAAAGTGGCCGATGCCGATCAGACCGAGGCCCGGCACAGTCTGCGCCAACGCTGGATAGAAGCCACCATCCGGGCCGGCCACCGGATACAGGACCAGATGATATTCATCGGCGATCTGACGCTGGCCTTTGGCCGATGGCTCGGCGGGCGCACCAAAACGCGCCGGCGGGACATCGCGTTTTTCATACGACAATCCGGTCCCGAGGGCCTGGCGATCATCTCCCTGATTGCGCTGCTGGTCGGCATGATTCTGGCTTACCTGGGTTCCATTCAGCTGCGCCAGTGGGGCGCACAGGTTTACGTTGCCAACCTGGTGGCGCTGGGCATGGTGCGGGAGATGGGCGCACTGATGACCGCGGTGATCATGGCTGGCCGCACCGGCGCGGCCTACGCCGCGCAGCTCGGCACCATGCAGGTCAACGAAGAAATAGACGCACTCAAGGTCATGGGCGTGAGCAGCATGGAGTTTCTGGTGCTGCCGCGGGTGCTGGCGCTGGTATTCGTGATGCCACTGTTGTGCATTTATGCCGATATCATCGGCATCATCGGCGGCTCCATCGTGGCGGCCGGCATGGACGTAGGGCTGCTGCAATACCTGCAGCAAACCCAGGGCGCCGTGGACTGGCTGGATATTTTTACCGGCATCATCAAAAGCCTGGTATTCGGGCTGCTGATTGCCCTTGCCGGGTGCCAGGCGGGAATCAATTGCGGCCGCAACTCCACCGCAGTCGGAAGAGCCACTACCGAGGCAGTGGTTCGCGCCATTGTTTACCTGGTGGTAGCAGACGCAGGCATCAACATTATTTACGACAAGCTGGGCATATGAACGACACGGCAGCCTTTGTTGAAGTGCGCGACCTGGCCATTGGCTACGGGCAACGGCGGGTTCAGCAGGCGCTGAACTTTACCGTCAACCGGAACGATATTTTTTTTGTGATTGGCGGCAGTGGTTGCGGCAAGACCACGCTGCTGAAAAGCATGATCGGACTGCTGCCACCGTTACAGGGACAGATTTTATACAACGGCACTGAGTATTACGGCGCCAACCACGACACCCAACTCTCACTCATGCAGAACTGGGGTATTACCTTTCAGACCGGCGCCTTGTTTTCCAGCATGACGCTGGGCGAAAACGTAGCCCTGCCCCTGCAACTTTATACCGACTACAGCGAGCAGCAGATCGCTGAAGCCGTGGATTACAAATTGGCGCTCGTGGGCCTGGCGGGCTATCAAAAATATTACCCCGCCGAACTTTCCGGTGGCATGCAAAAACGCGCCGGTCTGGCACGCGCCATTGCGCTCGACCCCGAGCTGCTGTTTTTTGATGAACCTTCGGCAGGGCTCGATCCCATCAGTTCGCTCAGACTGGATCAATTAATCGTAGAGATTTGCCAAGCGCTGAATTCAACGGTCATTATAGTGTCCCACGAGTTACCCAGTATTTTATCCATTGGCACCAACGGGGTTTTCCTGGACAACCAGACCAACACCATGCTGGATGCCGGGCCACCGCAGCAAATGGCGGCCCGCGGCGCCCACCCCCGGGTTACACAATTTCTCAATAGAGAGACGTCATGAGTCACAACAGGAAACTCAGTTTTGCCATCGGCGCGTTTATTTCCGGCGCCCTTATGCTGGCGTTCTTTGCCATGCTGTTTTTCTCCGGCGGCCGGCTGTTTGCCCAAAAGGAACCGGTGGTGATGTACTTTGGTGGTTCAGTGCAAGGCCTACAGGTGGGCGCCCCGGTAAAACTGAAAGGTGTCATCATCGGTGAGATCACGGATATCCGCATCAGTTTCCAGGAAAGTGCCGCCTCGGTATTCACCACCGTGGAAGCCGACCTTGTACTCAAGCGTGTCACCGCCCAAGGCCGCGAAGCCGGCACCCAGTTTCTGACCGAAGCCATCGCCAACGGCCTGCGCGCGCAATTGAACTTTCAGAGTCTGTTGACCGGGCTGCTGTATGTGGAACTGGATTTTCATCCGGACGTCGACGCCCTCTTCAAAGGTGTTGCGAGTGATGCCATTGAAATCCCGACCATGGCCACCAACTTTGAGCAGCTGTCGGCCAAATTCCAGAATATCAATATCGAAAGTCTCGTCAGTAACATCAACACGCTGGCTGTGCGCGTGACCGAGCTGGTGGAAAGCGGCCAGATTGAAACCACGTTCGAGGGCGCCAAACGCACCCTGTCTTCCATCGAGGCGGCGGCAAACAATCTGAACCGCGAATTGAAAACCACCAGCGACGAACTCAATGCGGGGCTGCAGGACACCCGCCGGCTGGTGAATCGGCTGAACCAGGAAGTGCCCAATATCAGCAATGACCTGCAGGCCAGTCTGGACCAGCTGCATCAAAGCCTGCTGAGTTTTGACAAGGCCGCCAAGAATATCGACCACACGTTTTCTGAAGACTCTATCGTGCTCAACCGACTGGATCGCAGCCTGCAGGATGTGAGCCGGGCCGCGCGCGCGTTGCGGCAACTGTCCGAAAGTCTTGACGCTGAACCGGACGCCCTGTGGCGTGGACGGGAGGAAGAACGCTGATGAAACACCTGTTATTGATTGTTATTGCCAGCGGATTATGGGCCTGCGCAGCCAGCCCTGCACGCCAACACTTTTTGCTCCAGGCCCAATCACCTGGTGCCTGGCAAAGCGCTACCCCGGTCACCCGGGTGGTGGGTGTGGGGCCGGTAAAAGTGGCTGATTATCTGACCCGGCCGACACTGACCGTGCAGAATGCAGACGGCAGCCTGTGGAGTCCTGCGCGCATGATGTGGGCAGAACCCCTGCAAGCGGGGATTGCCCGGGTCATTGCCCTTAACCTAACCGGCCAGCACGCGGACACCGGCTTTACCTTGTTTCCCTGGCGGCGGGACCAGGCCCCATCCATCAGTGTACGATTAGATATGCACGACCTCAGTCGTCGAGACCAGCAACTCTGGCTCAGCGCCAGCTGGTCCCTATGGACCGTTGACCAACCCGCACCTGTGATTCAGCAGCATTTTTATCGATCTACGCCACTTGATCGCGACAACCAGGCTGTGCCGCGGGCGCTCAGCGCACTCCTGCAACAACTGAGCGATGAGATCGCGCCCCATCTGGCCAATGCCACACCGTCGCCGGCAAAATGACGGTCAGAAGGGCGCGTAAGGACACAGTGAAAAACAGCCATTCGCCTGGACGCGCCGCCACCCTCCGGTTTTGCTTGCCCACACGAAAACTGCACAAGTAGCCTGTAAAGGGCCTGCTAGACTTGGCCTATGAACCGGCCACCCCCACTTCGCATCCTGCTTCAGTTGCTCCTACCGGCGCTGGCCTACTACCTCGCCGGTAAGCTGGGCCTGCTGTTGGCCATTCCACCCGGCTTCGCCTCCGCCGTCTGGCCCGCCGCGGGGGTCGCATTGACGTTTGCGTTGCTCAGACCAGGCCTCATTACACTGCTCGGCATTGGATTCGGGTCGTTTGCCGTTAACCTCGGTGTCATCAGCAACGTAGCACAGCTGAATCTGATCAGTCTGATCACGCCGGCAGTGATCGCCTGCGGCGCCATACTCCAAGCCGCGGCCGGCGCCTGGTTGTTCCGGCAACTGCTTGGCCAGGCACGGACCTTCGACGCCCCACAGGCGATCGCCCGCTTCATGCTGATTGTTGCACCCGCAAGCTGCCTGATTGCCGCCACAATCGGCGTCAGCATCCTGTATGAGCGGGGCATTATTACGCCGGATAACGCCTTGTTCACCTGGAGCACCTGGTGGGTGGGTGACGCGATCGGCGCATTACTGATTACCCCGTTGGCGCTAGAAATATTTTCGCGCAAAGCCTCGCCATTCCGCGCCCGCCGCTGGCAAATTCTCGTGCCCTCCTGCGTCCTGTTGCTGTGCGTCTCACTGCTGTTCAGCTTCTCCAAGCAAAGCCGGCATCAACAGATTGAGGCAGATATTGATGCCGATTGCGCCGAGCTGTTTCATGCATTGGAGCAGGTGTTTTCAGGAGCAACACAAAACCTCGCGGCGCATCAGGCACTGTTTACCAGCCAGAGTGAGTTTGACTGGGCGGCGTTTG
Organism: Simiduia agarivorans SA1 = DSM 21679; assembly: GCF_000305785.2. Classification (NCBI taxonomy): domain Bacteria; kingdom Pseudomonadati; phylum Pseudomonadota; class Gammaproteobacteria; order Cellvibrionales; family Cellvibrionaceae; genus Simiduia; species Simiduia agarivorans. Next base: position 2,046,709 of record NC_018868.3, read on the forward strand.
AACGGTTTTCACAAACCCTGTCGATCCACAACCACGGCTTGTTCGGGGTAGCCTGGAACCCCAGAGTGACAGCGGAACAACGCGCACAATTTGAGCGGGACACCCAGGCGCAGGGGCTCGACGGCTTTCACATACGCCAGTTGAATGGCCGCAACGAGCTGGAATCGGCGGATCTGAGAGATACCTACTACCCGGTACAATATATTTTCCCTTTGGAGGCCAATACACGCGCGCTGGGCTTTGACCTGGCGAGCCGCCCGGACCGACGAGCGGCACTGGACCAGGCGATCAGCACCGGACGTCCGGCCGCCACCCGGCCGCTGACACTGGTACAGAATAACGGCGAACATGAAGGACTCATTCTCTACCTGCCGGTCTATCGTGAACAGCAATTACTGGGCTTTGTCAGTGGCATTTTCAGGACCATCGATCTGTTCAACCAGGTGACGCAACAAGCGCAAGCACTGCGGTACGGGCTGCAGTTACGCGACATTACCGAGGCCGATCAACCAGTGCTCATAATCGCCGCCCCCCAGCCCCCGCTCGGCGGATTCAGTGCGCGCCACTTCACCCTGGATTTTGGCGGTCGCACTCTGGAGGCCAGCATCTATCCAGACCAAACCTACCTGTTGGCAACCAAAGACTGGACCAGCTGGAGCATACTGACGCTTGGCTTCCTGATTACCGCGCTGCTCCAGACCTTGCTGCTGTTACTGACCGGGACCAATGAGCAAATCGGGCGGGAAGTGCTACGTAAAACACGCAGCCTGAAAAAAGCGGTGAAGCAAGCTCAAGCCGCCGACCAGGCCAAATCAGATTTCCTCGCCAACATGAGCCACGAACTCAGAACCCCGCTCAACGCGGTCACATTATTAATCAATCGCTGCCTGAAAACGGACCTGGACCAATCTCAATCCAGCCTGCTTACCAATGCCCGCCTGGCAGCCGACACGCTGATGTCGCTGATAAACCACACGCTCGACTACTCGAAAATCGGTGCGGGTCAACTCACGCTGGAACACATTGATTTTTCACTGCAGAAAATTCTGGAAAAGATGACGGCCATTTTTTCCATTCAGGCCGAAACCAAGCAGGTGGCGTTTGAGCTCGACGTGCCTCACCCCCTTCCCCCATTATTCAACGGTGACCCACTCCGGATTGAGCAAATACTTTTCAACCTGTGTGGCAATGCCCTGAAATTCACCCCGCAAGGCCAGGTAACCCTGAGCGTCAATTATGTTGCCTCTACGCCCGCCGGGCCACAGGTAGAGATTATTGTGTCGGATACCGGCATCGGCATCAGCCATAACAAACAGGCCCAGTTGTTTAACGCCTTCTCACAGGCCGACAGCTCCACCACCCGCCAATATGGCGGCACCGGGCTTGGGCTGGCTATCTGTAAAAGCCTCACCGATCTGATGGGGGGCAGGATTGCGATAGAAAGTCAGGAAGGAACAGGCACTCGCGTGAGCGTCACATTGCCACTCAAACCGGCCGCGACCGCAACGGACTATCCGGTTCAGGTGCCCCTCGCCGAACAACCTTTGGCAGATAAACACCTGCTGCTGGTCGAAGATATCGCCATTAACCGCGAACTAGCCACGTTCCTGCTGGAAGACTTTGGCGCCAAGGTTACCGGGGCAGAAAATGGCCGCCATGCGCTGGCACAGCTGGCCCTGCACCCGGATATTGATCTGGTACTGATGGATATTCAGATGCCCGAAATGGACGGCTACCAGGCCACGGCCGCCATCCGGCAAATGCCCGGCCATGAGAATCTGCCGATCATCGCCATGACCGCCAATGCCGTTAACAGTGATATCGACGCCTGCCTTGCGGCCGGTATGAACGACCATGTGGGTAAGCCCATCGACGAAGCCGCACTGATCAGCACAATCTGCAAGCACCTGCCGCAATGATCGGTAAAAAATACGGCCAATAAAAAAGGGGCTGCCTTGCGGCAACCCCTTTTCAAATATGGTAGCTAGAGGCGGACTTGAACCGCCGACCCCAGCATTATGAGTGCTGTGCTCTAACCAGCTGAGCTATCTAGCCATACTACCCGCACAAGACCAGCCTGCTCGAGAGGGCGCGAATTTTGGCAATTCACCCTTGTGATGTCAAGGGTAAAGTGTACTTTTATCGCCCCCTCAACAGCGCCGCCAGCATGGAGCCCAGTACCACCAGCAAGGCGCCCAACCAACTGAGCCAATTCATGGGCTCGGGCTCGAGGAAGCTCGGCGCCAACAGGTCAACCACGTGCACGCTGAGCATGGTAAACACCGGCACCAGGGTGATCGACGCACTCACCCGGCTGGCTTCCCAGTGCTGGAGCGCGATGGCGAAAGTGCCGTAGGCCACAATGGTGTTCAGGGCGGCAAACAACAGGCATGCCCAGGCCAGAGGGCTCAGACGGGCAAAAGCAGTATAATCCGCAAAGGGTGCAAAACTGATGGCGCCCACGGTAAAGATCAACCACAGGATCTCCATGCTGCTGAACTGGCGCTGCAGCTGCTTCTGAATCACCCCATAGACGGCCCAAACCACTGCGGCAATGACAATCATAAATAAGCCAAAGGCATAGCGCCCCTGCCCGCCGATGAGCGATTGCCAGATCTCGTCCAGACGCAAATTGAAAAACAGCACCAGGCCCAACCCGAACAGCAACACACCCACGGCCTGCCCAGGTGAAAAGGACTCTTTGAAAACCAACAAGCTCAGCAACAGCATCAACATGGGCGCCAGCTGGATCAACACCTGTGATGCCGATGCGGTGGTGTAATCCAGGCCGATCACATACCAGAGGAAGTTACTGAGCAGGCAGATACTCGCAAGCAGGAATGGGCCCCGGGCACCTGGGGCCAGCATGCGTCCCACGGGCAAGCCAGTGGTACGCAGCAAATAAAGGCCAATCAATAGCGCCGAGACAGTAAACCGGAACCAGGTCACGGTGGTGGGGTCCATCGGCCCCAACACCCCCTTCAGGGCAATCGGCAGAAGGCCCCACATAATGGCTGTGCACAACGCCAGTGCAAACCCCAACTGCCAACGGCCACTTACCTGATGCACTCAACGCTCCCATACATGGTACTTAAGTAGAGGGCCATGAGACGAATAAGCGTTTCCTGCCCTCATTGATTGCCACATTGGTCGTGCAATCTATATATTGTGACCGATAGGTCTCAGAAGGTCATTGACCATTTTGTGTAATCCTTTATGTTAGACCGGATGGCAATGGATATTGCCCGCCGGGGTACCGCGTTTGTGGTCCCGCCCCGGACCACAATAAAGGCACCTTGCTAACAATAACAACCAAGAGAGCCGATTTATGACATCGCACAAGAGCACGTATCGTTTTACCCGCGGCGTTCTGTCGCTGGCAGTAGCCACTGCCATCGCCGGCGTAGCCACGCCCAGTGTCGCCCAGCAGGATTTTGCACTGGAAGAAATCGTCGTCACCGCCCAGAAGCGCGCGGAATCCGTCGATGACGTCCCAATTACCATCAACGCCTTCGCCGCCGACGGCATCCGCGAAATGGGCGCCCAGAACGTCAATGACATGGGCACGTTCATCCCCGGCGTTGAAACCAACGTGGGCGACACCAGCCAGGCGAGCTTCACCATTCGCGGTATTTCCACCAATGACTTCGGCTCAGGCTCAGACCCAGCCGTTGCCGTCTATGTAGACGGTGTTTACACCGGTCACGGCGGTTCAGCACTGGTCAACTTCAATGACATCGATCGCGTTGAAGTGCTGAAAGGCCCGCAGGGTACGCTGTTCGGCCGTAACGCCGCCGCCGGTGCAATCAGCATCACCACCAAAGCCCCGTCTCAGGAGACCGAGGGCTATGTGGATGTCCAGATGGGCAACTACAACAAACAGAAAATTGCCATGGGTTTCAGCACCGGCCTGAGCGACACAGTGGCATTCCGCGTAGGTGGCTACACCAACAAGCGCGACGGCTTTATCAATAACGCCTCAGACACCGGGATTGCCGGTGACAGCCTGTGGACCGAAGACGACCATGGCGTGGTAGCTTCATTGCTGTGGCAACCCGGCGAGAACACCGATGTGATCCTGCGCGGTGACTACAACAAAGAAGACACCGATGGCCCTATCGGCTCTTCCTTTACACTGGCACCCGACAATATTTACGACGATTACACCACTGACAACGCCGGTTTTAATGATCGCACCATCCAGGGTGCCAGCCTGACTATCACCCACGGCTGGGATGACTTCACGTTGACATCTATTACCGCCCAGCGTGGTTACGAATTCCATCAGAATGAAGAGGAAGACGGTACCGACAACGCGCGCTTCTTCCTGACCACTGACACGATTGAAGACCAAAGCCAGTTCAGCCAGGAATTCCGGTTGAATTTTGAAAATGAAGATATCAAGTGGTTCGTAGGCGCCAGCTACTTCAAAGACAAGATTGACCAGACCTATCTGGTGGATGCCACCACTATTACGCTGGATACATTCTTCCTGGTGGATGCTTTCGGTGCAGTATTTGAAAATCCTGCTGCCTATGTAGCGGCCAATCCGCAGTTGACTGGCGGCGGCATGCAGGGCTTTCTGACCACTGGCATAGCACCAATGCTGAATGCCCAATTGGCTCCCTTCGGCTTGTCTATGCAGGCTGTAGATATCGGCAATGCCACTGTAAGCAACCTGAATGCGGCCAACGGCGGAACGCCTTGGCAGGAAGCGATGCACAACAGTCGAGAGCTCACGAGCTACGCAGTTTATGGTGATGTGACTTACTCCATAACCGACACCATCGATGCGACCCTGGGTCTGCGCTGGAGTAAAGACGAAAAAGACTTCGCGATTCAGTCCAGCTACACCAATCTGATCCAGATCCCGACATTGACTGTCAATGCTCTGAACACCAGCCTGCCTACTTCTGCTATTCCAGGCGCTCCGCAGGCTATTCCGTTCGGCCTGATCTTCTTTGAGCAGATTGGCACCCCAGGAAACCCCGAGCTGAAAAATGACGCCTGGAGCTCTGTCGACCCACGTCTGGTTGTGAATTACCGCCCAACCGACGACATGATGATCTTCGGTTCACTGGCCAAAGGCTACAAGGCCGGCGGCTTTAATAGCCTGGGCGACGACCCAAGCTTCGATAATGAAGATGTGATCAACGGTGAAGTTGGTATGAAATCCAAATTCATGGATGGTCGCATGCGTCTTAACGCTTCCTACTATTACTTCGAATACGACAACCTGCAAATCCTCAAGCTTTCCGGGCCTGCAGGCGTGATTCCCACTTACAACATCAAAAACGCCGACGCGAAAGGCCAGGGTGTTGAGCTGGAATGGCAATTCCTTGCCACCGAAAACCTGATGCTGGCCGCCAACTATGGCTGGACCACCACCGAGTACACCCGCTACGAACAGTTTGATGGTGACGAACCCGGATTTACCCTCGTGGGTGAGCCCTTGTCTTCTATGCCTGAAAACAAGTTCAACGCCATGGCGGAATACACCTTTAACTTCGCCAATGACCTGGCCTTCCGCATTCGTGGTGATTACAACTACACCGGCGACCGTGTGAATAACTCAGGCGTAGGTGCAGGCCAAGAAATCGAAGGCTTCCAGGTAGTCAACCTGCGCGCCACGCTGGAAAATGCAGCGGGCGACTGGTCTCTGGCCCTGTACGCCAACAACCTGTTTGACGAAGAGTACCTGTGGGATATCGGCGGTACTGGTGACGGTATCGGCTCTCCTGTGGCGACCCGTGGCCTGCCACGCATGTACGGCCTGCAGGCACGCTATAACTTCTGATCGGGTAGCTGATCTGAAGGCATAGTTTTACAGGGGGCTACGGCCCCCTTTTGTTTTAAAAATAAAAAATACGCGGCTAACAACCTATTTGTCGCGAGAGGCAAACAACGAGAGAGCAATACCATGGCGAGTTTAATCACAGTGCTGGCCGCCCCTTTCTATCTGCTGTTAATCGGCATTGAGCTGTGGGTAGACAAAAAGCGCGGTACCGGGCACTACCGGATCAACGATGCATTCGGCAGCATGGCGCTGGGCATCATCTCGCGCACCCATCGGTTGATTCTATTTGCGTTTGGCGCCTACATCCTGAGCGAATTTGTCCCCAAACTGACGGTCATCGATTGGCAGGAAAATTTACTGCTGGCGTGGGTCATCGCCTTCGTTGGTTACGATCTGACCTACTACTGGAGTCACCGCTTTGGCCATGAGATCAACTGCCTCTGGGCCGGGCACGTGGTGCACCATCAGTCCGAAGACTACAACCTGACCACTGCTTTACGCCAAACCAGTGGCGGCTTCTTCGATTGGATCTTCAGCATTCCGCTCTACATGCTTGGCATTCCGGTGGATATCATCGTTGCCAGCGCCGGATTCAATCTGATCTATCAGTTCTGGGTGCACACACAACATATCGACAAGTTGGGCTGGATGGAAAAGTGGTTTGTCACACCCAGCCATCATCGCGTGCATCATGCACAGAACCCCATTTATTGGGATAAAAACTACGGTGGTGTCTGGATTATCTGGGACAAAATGTTTGGCACCTTTCAGCCCGAACGCGAAGATACGCCGATCATCTATGGTGTCAGCCGGCCGCTCAACACCATGAACCCGCTGAAAGCCAATTTGCAGGTATGGTGGTATCTGTTGCGCGATGCCATCCAGTGCAAAAGCTGGTGGGACAAAATCAGAATCTGGTTTATGCCCACTGGCTGGCGCCCGGCCGATATGGAAACCCGGCTGCCAATAGCCAAAACTGACATGGACAACTTCACTAAATACGACCCGTTTACCAGCGATAAAATAAAATTTTACGCGCTGTTCCAATTGGCCGCGGGGATGGTGCTGGGCATCTATTTCATCTTTCATTTCGCCAACCTTGATTTCTGGCTCAAGCTGCTGGGCTGGCTATTTGTCACCCTGCCATTAATCAGCGCCGGCCACTTGCTGGACGGCGGCAACATCCGCTGGGAAATTGCGCGCTTCATCTTGTCGTGCCTGGGCTTTTTCGCCTGCCTCGGGTTGATGAGTACACCCAGCTTGTACCTGCTGGGCGGCTATTTGCTTCTCAACATCCCACTGCTCGTGCTACTGTCCCCTTCACCTGAGCCCCGGCCAGCCTGAACGGCCAGCCGGTTGCGCAATGGAATGAAGAAAAAAACAATAAACAACAAGGACACCCCATGAACAAATCCTTTATTGCAGCAATGGTATTGCTGGCGGCTTTACCTGCCGCCTTACAAGCCCAGACAGTCGACGCCGACAATCCGGCAAGCGAAACCAGCACCGAAGTACAGAGCGAAGAACAAGCCTATCAGGCGTGGGCCGAACAGTTCCTCAACAGTCTCGATCCACAGACCGGCACCATCGAGTTACCGGGCGGCATTGCCAGCCTGGAAGTACCAGACAGTTTTTATTACCTGTCGCCCGAAGATGCAAAAAAAGTACTTGAAGATGCCTGGGGCAATCCGCCTTCGGAATTAGGACTGGGCATGCTGTTCCCCTCAGCCTACACCCCGCTGGATGGCGACTCCTGGGGCGTGACTATCGACTTCGAGCAGCAGGGCTATGTGTCTGACGAGGATGCAGCCGACATTGACTACAACGATCTGCTGGCAGAAATGCAAGCCGATACCCGGGAAGAATCCAAATACCGGGTTGAACAGGGCTTTGAAACACTGGAGCTGGTTGGCTGGGCCGCACAACCTTACTACGACGCCAACACCCACAAACTGTATTGGGCCAAAGAATTACGCTTTGGCGATATGGAACAAAACACGCTGAACTACAACGTCCGTGCGCTTGGTCGCCGCGGTGTACTGGTGATGAATTTCATTGCGTCTATGCCCCAACTGCCTGAGATCGAAGCCTCCCGGGACCAGGTGCTGGCCATGGCGACGTTCAATGACGGCCACCGCTACAGCCAGTTCAACCCCGATATCGACGAGGTGGCAGCCTATGGCATTGGCGGACTGATTGCAGGTAAGGTATTGGCGAAAACCGGATTCCTGGCGATCGCGTTGGTTTTCCTGAAGAAGTTCTGGTTTGTATTATTGTTGCCATTGCTGTGGCTGAAAAACCTGGTGTTCAAAAAGAAAACTGCCTGACCCTACGCAGGTAAAAAAAAGCCCCGGAAATCCGGGGCTTTTTAGGTTTCACACGTTAAACAGGAAGTGCAACACATCCCCGTCTTTCACCACGTAATCCTTACCTTCTTTGCGCGACTTACCGGCAGTCTTGGCTCCCTGCTCACCCTGATACTGAACAAAGTCGTCATATGCAATGGTTTCGGCACGGATAAAACCGCGTTCGAAATCCGTATGGATCACGCCCGCAGCCTGCGGGGCGGTGGCGCCTACCGGAATCGTCCAGGCACGCACCTCTTTAACACCCGCGGTAAAGTAGGTGTGCAGATTCAGCAGCTTATAACCCGCACGGATAACACGGTTCAGGCCCGGCTCTTCCATGCCCAACTCGGCCAGAAATTCTGCCTTTTCATCGTCTTCCAGCTCGGCGATTTCAGACTCGAGCTTATTACAAATAGGCACCACCACCGCGCCCTCTTCGGCCGCGATCTTATTCACCACATCCAGGTACGGATTGTTTTCGAATCCATCCTCATCCACATTGGCAATGTACATGGTGGGTTTCACGGTCAGTAGATTCAACTCTTTGAGCGCAGCCAGTTCATCGGCATCCAGACCAAACGAACGAAGTGGTTTGGCTTCATTCAGGTGCGGTAGGATTTTTTCCAACAGAGCTTTTTTGGCAATGGCATCTTTATCCTGCCCTTTGGCTGCCTTGGTGAAACGCTGCAACGCGCGCTCACAGGTATCCAGGTCGGCAAGTGCCAATTCTGTGTTAATCACATCGATATCGGCGGCCGGGTCCACCTTGTTGGCCACGTGGATGACATTGTCGTTTTCGAAACAACGCACCACATGCGCAATGGCATCGGTTTCCCGGATATTGGCCAGGAATTTGTTACCCAGGCCTTCACCCTTGGAAGCACCCGCCACAATGCCGGCGATATCAATAAACTCCATGGTGGTAGGCACCACGCGCTCGGGCTTTACAATTTCGGCCAACTTATCCTGACGCGGATCGGGCACTGGCACCACACCCGCATTGGGCTCAATAGTGCAGAAAGGAAAGTTCTCTGCATCAATACCCGCTTTGGTCAGGGCATTAAACAGTGTGGATTTGCCCACATTGGGCAGGCCGACAATGCCGCAATTAAATCCCATGATACTTTCCTCAGAAAATTATTTTTTGGTGTGCAGCTCACGCATGGCAGCTTCCATATCGCCGTCCACTATGGCGCGAATCTGGCGCAGACTGTCTGCAATGGCGTCATCGATTAATTGTTGCTCGGCCTGCGGCGCGCGCTTGAGCACATACCCCGAGACCTGACTGGCATTACCAGGATGACCTATACCAATGCGTAAGCGTTGAAAATTTTTGTTGTTGGCCAGAGCAGAAATTATATCCCGCAGACCATTGTGCCCACCGTGTCCTCCGCCGACTTTCAAACGGGCAACACCTGGCGCCAGATCCAACTCGTCGTGAGCAACCAGAATAGATTCGGGCTCAATCTTAAAGAAGTTACACATCGCACCCACCGATTGACCGCTACGATTCATGTAGGTGGTAGGCACTAATAAACCCACATCGCGCGAGCCGATGGTAATGCGGGCCGTCAGCCCGAATGCCTTGCTATCGGGCACCAGCGTGGTGCTGTATTGGCGAGCCAGTTCAAAAACGAAATCGGCCCCGGCATTATGACGGGTCCTGTCGTATTCCTGGCCTGGATTTCCCAGGCCAACAATCAATTTGACAGTCTCAGTCATAACAGCGGGGCCGATTCAGGCTAGTGCGTCGAATTACTCGGCGTCAGCTTCGCCTTCAGCTTCGGTAGCAGTGTCGTCAGACCCCATGCCGCGCGGCTTGATGATGGTCACTACGGGCAGGTCATGGCCGTGTGCCAGTTCAACAGACTCCAGCGCCTTGGGCAGGTTAATCTCGGAGATGTGCAGGGTAGCGCCCAGCTCCAGATTGGCCACGTCCACTTCGATGAACTCTGGCAGGTCTTTTGGCAGAACGTTAACTTCCAGTTCGGATACCAGGTGAGACACGATGCCACCGCCCTGCTTAACGCCTTTGGCGGAAGCTTCGTTAATGAAGTGCAGCGGTACGCTCACTTTCATCTTCTGGCCTTTCACCACGCGCTGGAAATCAGCGTGCAGGATTACCGGCTTGGCAGGGTGACGCTGCAGATCCTTCAGGATCACGTCTTCGGCCTTGCCATCCACAACCAGTGAAATGATGTGTGAGTAGAAGGCTTCGTTTTCCAGATGATGAACCAGGTCTTTGTGGCTGATCTGGATATTCTGTGGCTCTGACTTACCACCGTAAATGATGGCAGGGACTTTACCAGCGAGACGACGAAGGCGGCGGCTCGCACCTTTCCCTTCTACGTCACGCTTTTCTACGTTCAGAGTAAAAGCATCAGACATTGTGTTGTCCTCAATAGTTCCATCAACACCTGCGACCGGTGACTGATGGGGTTAACAGGCGGGTGCCTGCAGTTGCGAGTGCCGGTTCCGCTTACATGCGGAACATGGCACTCAGTGATTCTTCATTGTTCAGGCGACGCACCGCCTCTGCCAGCATTTTGGACAGGGTCAGCGTACGCACGCGGCCACAGCCTTTGGCCTCTTCGCTCAACGGGATAGAGTCGGTTACCACCAGCTCGTCCAAGGTTGAGTTGTTCAGATTGGTGATAGCCTTGCCAGACAATACCGGGTGGGTACAGTAGGCCACGACTTTTTTCGCGCCGCGATCTTTCAGTGCTGCCGCCGCGCTGCACAGGGTGCCAGCGGTATCGACCATGTCATCAATCAGCAGACAGGTGCGACCTTCCACCTCACCGATCAGGTTCATCACCTCGGCCATGTTGGCCTTGGGGCGACGCTTATCGATGATAGCCAGCTCGATATCCAGCTGTTTTGCGATAGCGCGGGCGCGTACAACACCACCGATATCGGGGGATACCACCACCAGGTCTTCAAAGCCCTGGGCTTCGATATCTTCAATCAGTACCGACGAGCCGTAGACGTTGTCCACCGGCACATCGAAGAAGCCCTGAATCTGCTCTGCGTGCAGATCGACGGTCAACACCCGGTCTACACCCACAGACACCATCATGTCTGCAACCACCTTAGCGGTGATGGGTACCCGGGCAGAACGCACGCGGCGATCCTGGCGGGCATAACCAAAGTAAGGCACGACAGCGGTGATGCGACCGGCAGAGGCCCGACGCAGCGCATCGACCATCACGATCAGTTCCATCAGGTTGTCATTGGTGGGTGCGCAAGTGGATTGCACCACGAACACGTCGCAACCGCGCACGTTTTCGTTCAGCTCAACGGAGATCTCCCCGTCGGAAAACTTGTTCACACTGGCATCGCCAAGCGGCAACCCCAACTGATCCACAATCATTTGGGCCAACGCCGGATTGGCGTTACCGGTAAAAACCATGAAGTTGTTCACGCGGGTTACCTTCGCTGCCAGTTATAGTCGCTGATAATTTTCAACACACCAATAACAAATCAGGTGCAACCGTTGGGATGCACCTGATTTAAATATGGCTGGGGCAGAAGGATTCGAACCTTCGCATGACGGGATCAAAACCCGCTGCCTTACCGCTTGGCTATGCCCCAGTATCGTCAATTTGCTGTAACAGGTCATGTAACGGCGATGTGTTTACAGCTTGCGCTACAAACCCTTGCCACTGCTTCGGCATCACGCACAAAACGGATTGTGCGGCCTCTGCACTGGCGAAGGCGCAGTACACACTGGCACCTGTTCCAGTCATCTGAGCAGCACCAAATTGATTAAGCCAATCAATGACTTGGCGCACTTCCGGGTGGAGTCTGGCTACCAGATCCTGACAGTCGTTCCGACCACCCTGCTCAAGAAAGGCCGCTACTGTAATGTCGGCCGAGTCTCTTGTCAAATCTTTGTGGGAAAATATTTCAGCGGTGGAAACATGGCAATTTGGGGTGACCACCAGGTACCAGATCTCGGGCATTTGCACTGGCTGAAGGCGCTCACCCACCCCCTCGGCCCAGGCTGTTTTGCCTTCGATAAAGACCGGCACGTCGGCACCCAGCTGCAAGCCCAACTCCGCCAGATGCGACAGACTGAGCCCGGTTTGCCAGTAGTGATTCAAGGCAACCAAGGTGGTTGCCGCATCGGATGAGCCGCCACCAATGCCACCGCCCATGGGCACCCGCTTATCCAAATCGATTATTGCACCTTTCTGGCAACCGGTGGCGGACTGCAGCAATCTGGCCGCCCGCACCACCAGGTTTTGCTCGTCGTCGACCCCTGGCAAGGGATTGCGCAGGAATACCCTGGCATCTTCCAGCGGTCTGAAGCTCAGAAAATCGCCGTAACGGAGCAGTTGGAACAGGGTTTGGAGGTTGTGGTAGCCATCTGCCCGCCGGCCGGTAATGTGTAAGCACAAGTTAAGCTTGACCGGTGCCGGCCAGCGCAGACCGGATCGCTCAATCATTGGCACCACCCAATTGCCAGCCCTTGATCACCAGCGTCAGGCGCACGCCAAGCGTATCGGCTTCGGCTTTCACGCGCCCAGGCATTGCCTGACCATCGACCCATTGGTACTGGCTGTAGTGCAGCACCCAATCGCCCTGCGCCTGACTGACCAGCAACCCTTGCTCGTCGCGGATCAACTCAACCACCTCTCCCCGCGCGGGCGCAGGCAGGCCGCGAAGCCAATAACGCAAATCGCTCACGGGCAGGCGCCAACCGAATTGTTGTTGCACCAGCGCCTCGGCACTAGCGCCGGCCCAACGCTGGTCGCCCTGCACCAGCAACACGCCGGCGGGAGAGCCGGTAATTTCCGCCGCGCCCTGCCCAAGCGGGCCCTGCAAGCGGATCTGGTAATCGTCCTGCTGTTGCCGCCAGTCCAGGTATACGCTGCCGCTTTCGCCCGGTACGCGAAAGCCCATTTTGCCTTCGAATTGCCACTGCTCCAACGCCAACAAAGCATCATCGCGGCCTTCAAGGTCTGCCTCAGAAGGCACTGGCGTCAGGCTACTGCAGGCCTGCAATAGCAACAGTAACAACAACCACCCCCAGCGGGCATTTACCGTGGGCCTGGCTAACGCTGTAATCATCAGTGGGCGCACTAGAGTTCAGCCCCCAGCCGGCGCAGTGTGTCCGGAATAACCTGATTCTGAGGATTCAATGCCATGCCGCTGGCCCACACGGCGCGCGCTTCGGCCTGATTACCTGTCACCCACAGCACTTCTCCCAGGTGGGCCGCGATTTCAGGGTCGGGAAACAGCTGTAAGGCTTCTCGCAACCTTAACAGCGCTTCTTCATAGTTACCCAGGCGGTAATGCACCCAGCCCAGGCTATCAATAATGGCGGCATCGCCGGGCTTGAGGCTGTGGGCCTGACTGATCAATTGATAGGCCTCATCGTACCGGTCAGTGCGATCGGCCAGGGTGTAGCCCAGTGCGTTCAAGGCCGTGGCATTGTTGGGCTCATAACGGATCACCTTGCGTAAATCCTGCTCTGCCAGATCGAGCCGGTCGAGCTGTTCATTCACCAGCGCGCGGCTGTATAGCAAGCGGGTACTGGTGGGGTAGGCGGTCAAGCCGCTCGACAATACCTGCTCGGCCGCGTCGTAATGCTGGTATTTGCCGTAGACCTCGGCCTCCAGCGCAAACAGGCGCTCGGCCTGCCCCGCCAGCTTGGCGCGCACCGCGTTCATCCGGGTATTTGCGGCCTTGAGTTCACGCGCCGCCACCAGAATTTCGAGCGTCTGCACCAATGCCGGCATGAAGTCCGGTCCGAGCTCTACTTTCAGGTAATGCGACAGGGCGTCCTGATAGTCGCCGTTGGCCTGTGCGATACGCGCCATATAATAGTGGGCGGTGGAGCGCCGTGACTCCTCCTCCATTAACTGCATCAACAGCGGCTCCGCTGCCGCATAGTCCTGTTGTTCAAAGCGGATTAACGCCAGCGACAACATCAGGTCTGGATCGCCTGGGTTGTTGTGCAGCAACATCTCAAATTGATCGGCCGCTTGCGCAAGATCGGTTGCGGCCAGCAGGCGGGCGTATTGCAGCCGCAGGCGCTGGTCATCCGGTGATTTATCCACCAGCCCGGCCATTTGCCGGAGCGCCCCCACCTGATCCCCTTGCTGATAGCGGATGCGGGCCTGCAGCGCCTGCGCCTGTAGATGCTGGTCATCCAGCGCCACGGCTTTGGCGACAGACCTGGCGGCGGCATCCAGCTGGTCGACCTGCTGTTGAACCAATGCCATCGCCATCCAGTACTCCACAGCCGACTTTTGCGTCGGTTCAAGCGTGGTCAGCGACTGCAGCAGTTTCTCCCGCTCGATGTCAGTGCCCTTGCCGGCATAGGCGGCCACGGTTTGCAGCAACAGCGGGTTGCCCTGCCGGGCCAGGAAAGCCGCATGGTCAAAGGCCTCACCCAGACGCCCCACTTCCGACAGTTCAGATGCCGCAATGACTCTCGCCTCTGAATTCTCCGGCTCTATCTCAACCCACAATAAGGCCATCTCCAGAGACGGTTTACGCAGCTCCAGAAAGCGGGCAATGCGGGTTGCACGCGCCACCACACCGGGATCGCGGGTGGACAGCGCCTGCTGCATGTAGTTGTTGAGCGCTATGTCATAACGTTCCCGGTTACCCGCCAACTCAGCCACCATCAGCGAGTAGAACGTCTCGGCCGGGAAGGCACGCTCGGGAACCGGCTTAGCCGGCTCTATGGGTACCTCAGCGTCTGCCACCGGCACATCGGCTGGACTATCCTTTACATCCGTGGTCCCACAAGCAACCAGCAACAATGCCAATGACAGGCCCGTGAGAGGTTTGAATAATTGCGCCATACAACTCCAATGTGTGTGTTGAATACCGGCAAAGACCGAAAGCTTACCACTAAGGCGCCCACAGGCTCACCTGTTCTGCGCACGCACCTTTGCGCGCCCGCCTTCTTAGGCAGTTTAGACCAGCGACAGTTCCGCCTTTTACTTGTGTTTGCCGCACGCAAACGGGACAATTGCGCTTTTGCGTAACCCCTGTCCTTCATGACCTTTCTGGCCCTCGGTATCAACCATCACTCTGCCCCGCTGGCATTGCGGGAAAAGGTCGCCTTTTCGCCCGAAGGCGTGATGGCAGCCCTGCGTGATGCGGCCGACGCCCTCAAGCTGGACAATGTGGCCATCCTCTCCACCTGCAATCGCAGCGAGATCTATTGTTACGGGCTGGACGAATCGACCCGATTACTGGACTGGCTGAGCCAGTTCCACCAGGTCAATGCCGACGAGCTGCGCCCGTTTCATTATGCCCACGCGGGTGATGCGGCCATCAATCACATGATGCAAGTGGCCTGCGGGCTGAACTCGCTGGTGTTGGGCGAACCCCAGATTCTGGGCCAGATGAAGTCGGCTTACGCCGTCGCATGCGAAGCCGGCACCGTGGCCAGCCCCCTGCATGCCGCCTTTCAACAGGTTTTCAGCATTGCCAAAAAAGTGCGGACCGAGACTGCCATCGGCGAAAACCCGGTATCGGTGGCCTACGCGGCGGTCAGTTTAGCGCAACAGATCTTTGCCAATCTGAGCGAACAAAGCGCCCTGTTAATCGGCGCCGGTGAAATGATTGAGCTGGTGGCGCGCCACCTGCGGGAGCAGGGCGTCACCCGTATCATGGTAGCCAACCGCACATTGTCGCGCGCGGCCGATCTGGCCGAGCGCTTCGGCGCCACCCCCATTTTACTCAGCGACATTCCCGAGCAATTGCACAAGGCAGACATCGTGATTTCCTCCACTGCCTCGCAGCTGCCGATTCTGGGCAAGGGTGCGGTGGAGTCGGCGCTGAAACAACGGCGTCACCGCCCGATATTCATGGTGGACATCGCCGTGCCGCGCGATATCGAACCGCAGGTCGCGGAGCTGGACGATGTGTTCCTGTTCAGCGTGGATGACCTGAAAGAAGTCATTGACGAAAACCGGAAATCACGTGAACAAGCGGCCACAGCCGCTCGTGAAATTATCGATCAGGGCGTCGAGCGTTTCCTGCGCGAACACAACAGCCAGGGCGCCGGCCATACCATTCGCGCCTTGCGCGAGCAAGCCGAGCAGATGAAGCAGGACGAATTGCGCAAAGCACTCAGGGCACTCGCATCCGGTACGGCGCCCGAGCAGGTGGTGAACCAATTGGCCAATGCGCTGACCAACAAATTACTCCATCAACCCAGCACCGCACTGCGCGATGCCAGCGCGGAAGGCCGCGCAGACATGCTTACCTTAGCGCAACAATTATTTGCGCTCGACGGCAGCCAACAGGACAAAAAATGAAAGACTCCATTCGCCTCAAACTGGAATCGCTGGCGGATCGCTACGAAGAAGTATCGGCACTCCTGTCCGACCCGGACATCATCGGCGACCAGAACCGGTTTCGCGATTTATCGCGCGAGTACGCAGAACTCGAGCCGGTGATTCAGTGCTTCCGCAAATACCTGAGCCTGACTGCAGACCGCAACGAGGCAAAAGAATTACTGAAAGACAGCGACCCCGAGATGCGCGAAATGGCGCAGATGACCATCGACGAGTGCGATGAACAACTGGAACCTTTGGCGGCAGAATTACAGGTACTGTTGCTACCCAAAGATCCCAACGATCATAAAAACGTGTATCTCGAAATCCGCGCCGGCACCGGTGGTGACGAAGCCGCCATATTCTCCGGCGATTTGTTCCGGATGTATTCAAAGTATGCCGAATCCCGTGGCTGGCGCATTGAGATAATGAGTGAAAGCGCCGGCGAACACGGCGGCTACAAAGAGATCATTACCCGCGTGGTGGGCCAGGGCGTATATTCGCAACTGAAATTTGAATCCGGCGCGCACCGGGTGCAGCGCGTACCCGAAACGGAATCGCAGGGCCGCATCCACACCTCGGCCTGCACGGTGGCGGTGATGCCAGAAGCCGATGAGCAGGAAGAAGTGAACCTGAATAAAAACGACCTGCGCATCGACACCTTCCGCTCCTCTGGTGCCGGTGGCCAGCACGTGAATACCACAGATTCGGCGATTCGCATCGTGCACATACCCACGGGCATCGTGGTGGAGTGCCAGGACGAGCGCTCGCAGCACAAAAACAAGGCACGCGCCATGAGTTTACTGGCGGCCAAAATCGCGTCGTCGCAACAGGAGCAAGCTGCCGCTGCCATTGCATCCGAACGTCGCAGCCTGGTGGGCAGCGGTGACCGGTCCGAACGCATTCGCACCTACAACTACCCGCAGGGTCGGGTCACGGACCATCGCATCAACCTCACCTTGTACAAACTCTCGGAAATCATGGAAGGCAAACTGGACGAAGTGGTTCAACCCCTGGTGCAGGAACACCAGGCCGACTTGCTGGCATCACTCGCCGGCAACGGGTAAGTCACATGCTTTCCATCCGCGATGCGCTGACCTATGCCAATCAGCTCTCCAGCGACAGCGCTCGACTGGATGTTGAGCTACTCCTGTGTCACGTGCTGAAGCAGAACCGAACCTGGCTCTTTACCTGGCCTGAAAAGACACTGAACGCTGAACAGGAAACCCGGTTCCTGCAACTGTTTGCGCGTCGCGCTGCCGGCGAGCCCGTGGCCCACATTACCGGTCTGCGGGACTTCTGGTCGCTGACGCTCAAAGTCAACAATTCGACATTGATTCCGCGCCCGGATACGGAAACGCTGGTGGAATGGGCACTGGCATTACCTCTGCCCACACACGCCAATGTACTGGATCTGGGCACAGGTACCGGCGCCATTGCGTTGGCACTCGCATCGGAACGGCCCGGTTGGTCCATCACCGCGACTGATATCAGCGCAGATGCACTCGCATTGGCGCAGGACAATGCGCGCACCCACCAACTGGACGTGACTTTCATTGAAAGCAATTGGTTTGCAGCCATCGCACCGCAAAGATTTGATCTGATTGTCAGCAACCCACCCTACATCCCGGCCGGCGATCCCCACCTGCAACAAGGTGACGTGCGCCATGAGCCTTTGTCTGCACTGGTGGCGGACGATCATGGCCTGGGCGATATCGCGCGAATCTGTCAGCGGGCGGGTGATTACCTAGCACCGGGCGGATGGCTCGGCCTGGAACACGGATTCGACCAGGCCGCCGGCGTGCAAGACATTTTGGTCGGCGCGGGTTATCGCGAGGTGCACAACCTTGTGGATCTGGCCGGACAGCCACGGATTTCCGTCGGCCAATCCCCAGAAAAGGTGACCTCATGAATAATGATGATCTGCTCCGCTACAGCCGACACTTGCTGCTCGATGAAATCGACATCGCCGGTCAGGAAAAATTGCTGGCCGCGCGCGTGCTGATTATTGGCGTAGGTGGGCTGGGCTCACCGGCAGCGCTTTACCTCGCCAGCGCCGGCGTGGGGCAATTAACCTTGTGCGATGACGACCAGGTTGAACTCAGTAACCTGCAGCGTCAGATAGCGCACGATGAGTCCCGCCTAGGTCAAGCTAAGGCCGAATCGGCCGCCGCCCGGCTCCGGCTGATTAATTCCCGCATAAAAATCTGCGCGCGCACCGAGCGTCTGCAAGACGACTCTCTGTTACAGGCCGTGGCCGAGCACGATCTGGTGTTGGATTGCACCGACAACCTCAACACCCGTTTTGCCATCAATGCCGCCTGCCACGCACACAAAAAACCGTTGGTCTCCGGTGCCGCGATCCGCTGGGACGGGCAGATCAGCGTATTCAATCACGCCGCTGCGGATTCGGCTTGCTACCGCTGCCTTTATCATCCGGATGCAGAACAATCACTGACCTGCTCGGAATCCGGTGTTGTGGCTCCACTGGTGGGCATTGTGGGTGCCATGCAGGCGCTGGAGGCCATCAAACTGATCGTCGGTACAGGCGAATCTCTGACCAACCGGCTGCTGTTGCTGGATGGCAAGTACCTGCAGTGGCGCGAGATCAGGCTGGTGCGCGATCCCCACTGCCCCGTGTGTAGCATTTAATAGAGAAAGCCGGCAGAATCGACGGATCATCACAAAAACGCACGCAAAGGAAGGAAACGTGGAACAACGCTTCGACATCTACATTACCGGCAACTTTTCAGAGGGAACTGACCCACAAGCGGCAATCGCCGCCTTTGCCAAAGCCGCCGGTCTCGATACTGACAAAGCACAGCAACTGTTCGACCAGGCGCCCAGTGCCATCAAGCGCAACGTGGATGAAGCCACGGCAACCAGTTATCAACGCAAGTTGGCCTCGATTGGGATCGAGACAGAATTGCGTGCTGTCGCAGATTCGACAGAAGCCCCAGCCCTTACCGCCACCGACGAAAGTGACGCCACAGAGTCCGGTGAGCACAAGCAGATTGAGCCGGCAACGGCAGCACTCGACGACAACACCGGTCAACGGCGACTGATCAACTTTGTATTTTCCGGCGAAGGCTACGAATACTTTAAAATCTGGATCGTCAATATCCTTCTTACCGCTGTGACCATGGGGATTTACGCGCCCTGGGCCAAGGTACGCGACACCCAGTATTTCTACGGTAACACCACGCTGGATGGCGCCAGCTTTGCGTTCACCGCAGATCCGGTCAAAATGTTGATTGGGCGCTTGATCGCACTGGGATTATTCATCGTCTATATGGTGATGTCAGTGATGCTGCCGCTGGTTACCAGCATACTCAGTATTGGTTTTATTTTTATCCTGCCGTGGGTGATGGTGAAGTCCATGGCGTTTTATGCCCGTAACACCAGCTACCGCAACATCCGGTTCCGCTTTACCGGCGATTATTGGGGCGCCTTTAAAGTCGCCATACTTTGGCCTCTGGCCGGCATGCTGACCCTGACCCTGCTGTTGCCGCTGGCGGTAAAAAAACAGCAGGAGTACATGATCAACAACCACAGCTACGGCAACAAGAGTTTCGCATTCGCCACTGATACCTGGAACTACTACCGTATCTTCCTGATCTTTATCGGCATTGTTTTCGTTGGGGGTATTTTCACCGGCGTGTTTGCCGGCATCGCGCCTGCCATTGCCCCCATAGGCTTATTTGTCGCCTATGTGGGCGCCATTGTGTACATGATGGTGCAAATGCAAAACCTGGTGATGAACAACTCGTCACTTGCTGAGCACAACTTTGTTTCCGATTATCAGTTCAAATCCTTCGGATTGTTAATGCTGGGTAATTTCCTGCTCACCATCGTCACGCTGGGTTTCTACATTCCATGGGCAAAAGTGAAACTCGCACACTACGCAGCCAATCACACCCAATTGGATGCCATGGGCGACCTGGATAAATTTGCCGCCATCAGTCAGCCTGATCCCTCCGCCTTCGGCGAAGAGTTCGGCGATGTATTCGATATGGAGGTGGGCTTTTGAGCCTGCTGACTATCGAGGGGTCCTGGCAGGATGGCGCGTCGAGCGCCGCCTGTCCTGCCCGGTTAGTGGTTACTGAACAGCAGGTTGAACTGACGCCTGCTGGCCAGCCCGGCTTTACCGCCGCACTGGAAGATATCAGCATTTCCCCCAAGCTCGGCCGTACCCCCCGGTACCTGACCTTCAGCTGTCACCCGGGCCGATTGGAGTGCCAGGACCATGCCAGCCTCGATGCGTTAGACCAGCGCATCGGCAGTAAGGGCATGCAGCTGATTCACCGGCTGGAAAACCACCTGGGCATGGTGGCTCTCGCCGCCGTCACCGTATTGTTTATGGGCTTCAGCTATTTCTATTGGGGTATCCCTGCAGCCAGCGATTTGGTGTCCCGCTACCTGCCCGACAATGTCTTGCAGCAAGCTTCAGATGACACCTTGCTGGTAATGAAAAAGCGCTATTTTGAAACCACAACCTTGCCGGAGGAAACCCAGAATCGCTTGCGTGAAAAGGTTGCCACTTACGCGCCGGACTATCCGTTGGACAAACTGCATTTCTTCGCAGCACCCGACATGGGCGCCAACGCCTTCGCCCTGCCCGACGGCACCATTGTGTTTACCGATGAGATCATTGCCCTGACCGACGGCAATGATGATGAGATGCTGGCGGTTTTCGGCCATGAGCTGGGGCATGTACGTGAGCGCCACGCCTTGCGTCACATGCTGCAAAGCTCCGGCATCGCGCTCACCATTGCCCTGATAGGCGGCGATGTGAGCTCGCTTGGCGATATCGTACTCACGCTGCCTGTGGTGTTTACCCAGCTGTCATTTTCGCGCAAATTCGAACTAGAAGCGGACGCTTACTCTGCTGAGTTTATGCGCAAACACCAACTTGACCCGGAGGCGTTCGCCCGCATCCTCACCAAGCTGCATGAAAGCCATGGTGTATGCACGGACGACACTAAAAAAGACGCTGACGACTGCGACAGCACGCCGAAATGGATGGAGTACCTGAGCACCCACCCGCATTTAGAAGAACGCATCAAATCGCTTTCTCACCAACATTGACCGTTGGTTCACTTTAGATATCCGCTGTAATAAGATCCCTATCGAGTCATCGATTGGGATCTGCTATGTCTATCCTTCGGTACGCAACCGTCGCCCTGTTGTTGGCACTTTGTCTGCCCTCCCACTTGGCACAGGCCGCATCAACGGCCACAGCCCCGCACATAAACGTTGCGCTGATCGCCGAAACCGACAGCTATCAGGCGGACCAGCCTCTGTGGGTGGGCGTGCTGTTTGAGCCTGATCCCGAATGGCATACCTATTGGCTGAATCCGGGGGACTCCGGGGAACCCCCGGTCATCAATCTGTCCCTGCCGCCAGGCGTCAGCGCGGGTCCCTGGCGCTGGCAAACGCCCGACGCCATCTCCGTCGCCCACCTGGTGAACTTTGGCTACGGCCGCAATCTGCTGATGACGCAATTAATGATCCCGGGGTCATCAGACGTCCCTTTAACCATCGGCGCAGACGTCACATGGCTTGTCTGTAAAGAAGATTGCATCCCGGGCGATGCAGTACTCGAACTCACATTACCGGCCACAGATACCAAACCATCACTTTCAGTAAACGCCACGGCTTTTCGATGGTCTCGCGCGCAACATTATGAGACTAGAGCGATACCTGCTTATTTTCAGGTCACGGAGCAAACCATCGCATTGGAATTACCGGCAGGCTTCGCTACTCAATGGCTGTTTTTCCCGTTTCAGAATGATTGGGTCAATCATGCCCTGCGCCCGCAAGCGATGGAACAGGACGGGTTTACCCGGTTGAGTTTCAACAAGAGTGACGCTTTCTGGGAAACGCCGGTCAAGATGCGTTGGCTGGCCAAACACATTGAAACTGGCGAAGCCTTCAGTTTCACCGCACTACCGGCAAGTCCCGCGTCAGAGGCTGGCGACCACTGGGTATGGTTTCTCGGCCTGGCGTTTATGGGTGGGCTTATTCTCAACATTATGCCTTGTGTACTGCCGGTGCTGGCCATCAAGGCGTTTTCGTTGGCACAACACAGCAATCAGCGCTCGCATGGCCACGCCTATGCGGCGGGCGTACTCGTTAGCTTTTGGGTTTTTGCCTTATTGATAGAGTTTGCTAAAACCTCTGGCGAGTTGCTGGGCTGGGGATTCCAAATGCAATCTCCCGGATTTGTTGCATCACTGACGCTGTTGTTTTTTACCCTCGGACTTTGGTTACTGGACGGTTTCAGATTGGGCGGCTCGCTGCAGAATGTTGGCAACGGCCACATCACACAACAGGGTATTTTTGGCAGTTTCAGTACTGGCTGTCTGGCCGTCCTCGTTGCCACGCCCTGTACCGCGCCGTTTATGGCGGTAGCACTGGGCTATGGCTTACAAGCGAGCAGCCTGCAGAATCTGCTGATTTTCACTGCACTCGCCATCGGATTTGCTGCACCGCTGTGGGTAATACATCTGAACCCTCAGGTGACGCACTGGCTCCCAAAACCCGGACCGTGGATGGAAACCGCGAAACATGGCTTAGCCTTTCCGTTATTCGCCACCAGTATATGGCTGAGTTGGGTTCTGCTCGGGCTGGGTGATCCCTCGTTGCTGATACTGTGCCTGATCGCGGCACTGATCATCGGCATCGCAGGATACTTAACACGCGCTAGCGGTTACATCCGGGTGTTTGGCACCTTGCTTGCGCTGTCTGCGTTCATCTTGCTACCGATAGCAACCAGCGAGGTCAATGAAGCACAAGGCGAGCAACCAATTGCCAGTACCGATTCTTTAGCAGCTATCGATGCTGCCCGGGCCCAAGGAAAAAGCGTGCTGGTCAATGTCACCGCCGACTGGTGCATAACCTGCAAAGTGAACGAGCAAGTGGCCTTTCAGACTGATGCCGTGCGAGCACGTCTGGAGCAACCGGATATCGCGTACATAGAAATAGACTGGACCCGCAAAAACCCGGAGATTTTTGCATACTTGCAACGCTTTGGCCGTAGCGGTGTTCCGCTCTACGTGTATTACCCGGAGAACGGTGATCCACGCGTACTCCCTCAAATCCTCACCCCGGATCTTGTGTTAAGTCACCTGACAGGAGAAGCACCATGAAGAAACTGATTCTACTCATTTGCGCATTTTTCGTTTCCAGTTCATTGGCCTTTGCAAAAGCCGCTATCAATCAACCCGCACCCGATTTCACGCTCACCACCAGTCAGGGCGAGTCAGTGAAGTTATCCGACTACAAAGGAAAAACCGTCATCCTCGAATGGACCAACCACCTGTGCCCCTATGTACAAAAGCATTACGACAGCAACAATATGCAAACCCTGCAAAAGCAGTACACCGAAAAAAATGTTGTATGGCTTTCTATCATTTCATCTGCGCAGGGCAAACAAGGCTACGTCACTGCAGACGAGGCCAACACACTCACCCAGCAACGGAGCGCGGCACCAACCGCCGTGCTGTTTGACCCGGATGGCACCGTTGGCAAAGCCTACAACGCCAAAACAACACCCCACATGTACATCATCGACGCCAATGGAATATTGAAATACCAAGGCGCCATCGACAGCATCAAGTCCACCAACCAGGCCGACATACCCAAAGCAGAAAATTATCTCGTGACCGCGATGAATGCGCTGGAAAAGGGCGAGAAAATACAGCGCCCGGTGACGGCGGCGTATGGGTGTTCGGTTAAATATAAGTGACGGTAGTCTCTGGTCTCTATAAACAAAAAGCCCAACCGGGTACCGGTTGGGCTTTTTGTTTTTGTTATCGCGTGCAATCTGCAAGCTTGATTGGTGGGTTACGCTATCGCTCAACCCACCCTACGGGTATGCACCCTGCTTCCGCCAGCAGCGCAAGCTGCGAGGCGTGGTCTTATTTTCCCAACCCACTACTGGCACGCTCTCACATGGGGGCGGAGCGATGCGCTTAGGCTGCGATTAGCAGCCTGCATTGTGGAGCGCCGGAGGCTATGCCGACGGCCGGACCGCGTCAGCGGCCCCACAAACAAAAAGCGGGTCTCCCTAGGTGGGAGTAGGTCATCATTTGCCTAAATCCCAGACAAAGAAAAACGCCCGACAGGATTACCTATCGGGCGTTTTAATTAGAACGGTTCGCCGGCGCGACTTGACGATGTCCTACATTGGGTTGCGAGCAGTGCTCGCAATCGCTTCGCGACGCTGGGGCGCCCCTCCGCCGTGCCTGCGGCACAGGCTGCGTCACATGAGCCTTTGTAGTGAAACTAAAACAACGTATTCTAAAAAACAAAACCCCCGCTGGTGTCCCAGCGGGGGTTTTCTTTTTTAGAAGCTTGACGATGTCCTACTCTCACATGGGGAGACCCCACACTACCATCGGCGCTAAGTCGTTTCACTACTGAGTTCGGAATGGGATCAGGTGGTTCCAACTCGCTATGGTCGTCAAGCAAACTGGTTTGATCTGTGGCTGGTCTTATCTGATATTTCAGGGCCTCATCACACAATCAAATAGGGTTGTAAATGCAAAGTCTTTGCTGACTGAGACAGATGTTTCTCTCATCTTATCCAGCTTTGTTGAAGGATTAAATCCATACAATCATCTCTGTTATATGGTCAAGCCTCACGAGCAATTAGTATTGGTTAGCTCAACGCCTCACAGCGCTTCCACACCCAACCTATCAACGTCGTAGTCTTCAACGGCTCTTTAGGGGGCTCAAGGCCCCAGGGAGATCTTATCTTGAAGGAGGCTTCCCGCTTAGATGCTTTCAGCGGTTATCCCGTCCGAACATAGCTACCGGGCAATGCCATTGGCATGACAACCCGAACACCAGAGGTTCGTTCACTCCGGTCCTCTCGTACTAGGAGCAACTCTTCTCAAATCTCCAACGCCCACGGCAGATAGGGACCGAACTGTCTCACGACGTTCTAAACCCAGCTCGCGTACCACTTTAAATGGCGAACAGCCCATACCCTTGGGACCGGCTTCAGCCCCAGGATGTGATGAGCCGACATCGAGGTGCCAAACACCGCCGTCGATGTGAACTCTTGGGCGGTATCAGCCTGTTATCCCCGGAGTACCTTTTATCCGTTGAGCGATGGCCCTTCCATACAGAACCACCGGATCACTATGACCTACTTTCGTACCTGCTCGACGTGTCAGTCTCGCAGTCAAGCTGGCTTGTGCCATTACACTAAACTCCTGATTTCCGACCAGGATTAGCCAACCTTCGTGCTCCTCCGTTACTCTTTGGGAGGAGACCGCCCCAGTCAAACTGCCCACCATGCACTGTCCGCAAC
Organism: Simiduia agarivorans SA1 = DSM 21679; assembly: GCF_000305785.2. Classification (NCBI taxonomy): domain Bacteria; kingdom Pseudomonadati; phylum Pseudomonadota; class Gammaproteobacteria; order Cellvibrionales; family Cellvibrionaceae; genus Simiduia; species Simiduia agarivorans. The sequence continues at coordinate 2,072,482 of NC_018868.3, forward strand.
CCGGATAACGGGCCGACGTTAGAACCTCAAACATACCAGGGTGGTATTTCAAGGACGGCTCCACCACAACTAGCGTCATGGCTTCAAAGCCTCCCACCTATCCTACACAAATAGGTTCAAGTTCAGTGCAAAGCTACAGTAAAGGTTCACGGGGTCTTTCCGTCTAGCCGCGGGTACACTGCATCTTAACAGCGATTTCAATTTCACTGAGTCTCGGGTGGAGACAGCTCCGCCATCATTACGCCATTCGTGCAGGTCGGAACTTACCCGACAAGGAATTTCGCTACCTTAGGACCGTTATAGTTACGGCCGCCGTTTACTGGGGCTTCGATCAAGAGCTTCGCTTACGCTAACCCCATCAATTAACCTTCCAGCACCGGGCAGGCGTCACACCCTATACGTCCACTTACGTGTTTGCAGAGTGCTGTGTTTTTAATAAACAGTTGCAGCGGACTGGTTACTTCGACCACCAACAGCTTACGGAGTAAATCCTTCACCGTCAGTGGCGCACCTTCTCCCGAAGTTACGGTGCCATTTTGCCTAGTTCCTTCACCCGAGTTCTCTCAAGCGCCTTGGTATTCTCTACCTGATCACCTGTGTCGGTTTACAGTACGGTTCTTTGTTATCTGAAGCTTAGAAGCTTTTCTTGGAAGCAGGGCATCAACCACTTCGCCAACTAAAAGTTAGCTCGTCATCAGTTCTCAGCCTTAGGGATCCGGATTTGCCTAAATCCCCAGCCTACAACCTTAAACACGGACAACCAACGCCGTGATGGCCTAGCCTTCTCCGTCCCTCCATCGCAATAACAAAAAGTGCACGAATATTAACGCGCTTCCCATCGACTACGCATTTCTGCCTCGCCTTAGGGGCCGACTAACCCTGTCCCGATTAACGTTGGACAGGAAACCTTGATCTTCCGGCGGGGGAGTTTTTCACTCCCCTTGTCGTTACTCATGTCAGCATTCGCACTTCTGATACCTCCAGCATGCCTGACAACACACCTTCAACAGCTTACAGAACGCTCCCCTACCCCGTGTCATAAGACACAGCCACAGCTTCGGTTGCTAATTTAGCCCCGTTACATCTTCCGCGCAGGCCGACTCGACTAGTGAGCTATTACGCTTTCTTTAAAGGATGGCTGCTTCTAAGCCAACCTCCTAGCTGTCTAAGCCTTCCCACATCGTTTCCCACTTAATTAACATTTGGGACCTTAGCTGGTGGTCTGGGTTGTTTCCCTCTTGACGACGGACGTTAGCACCCGCCGTCTGTCTCCCGGATAGCACTCACTGGTATTCGGAGTTTGCATGGGGTTGGTAAGTCGGGATGACCCCCTAGCCCAAACAGTGCTCTACCCCCAGTGGTGTTCGTCCGAGGCTCTACCTAAATAGATTTCGGGGAGAACCAGATATCTCCGAGCTTGATTAGCCTTTCACTCCGATCCACAGGTCATCCCCTAATTTTTCAACATTAGTGGGTTCGGTCCTCCAGTTGATGTTACTCAACCTTCAACCTGCCCATGGATAGATCGCTCGGTTTCGGGTCTATTGCATGCGACTAAAACGCCCTATTAAGACTCGCTTTCGCTACGGCTCCCCTAAACGGTTAACCTTGCCACATACAATAAGTCGCTGACCCATTATACAAAAGGTACGCAGTCACCCCACGAAGAGGCTCCTACTGCTTGTACGCACACGGTTTCAGGTTCTATTTCACTCCCCTCACAGGGGTTCTTTTCGCCTTTCCCTCACGGTACTGGTTCACTATCGGTCAGTTGGGAGTATTTAGCCTTGGAGGATGGTCCCCCCATGTTCAGACAGAATATCACGTGTCCGTCCTACTCGATTTCACAACAAGTGCCTTTTCGTGTACGGGGCTATCACCCTGTATCGCCCAACTTTCCAGAAGGTTCCACTAAAACACAAGTTGCTTAAGGGCTGGTCCCCGTTCGCTCGCCGCTACTAAGGGAATCTCGGTTGATTTCTTTTCCTCCGGGTACTTAGATGTTTCAGTTCCCCGGGTTCGCCTCGTACACCTATGTATTCAGTGCACGATACTGAGCAAGCTCAGTGGGTTTCCCCATTCGGACATGTTAGGATCAAAGCATGTTTGCCGGCTCCCCTAACCTTTTCGCAGGCTCCTACGTCCTTCATCGCCTCCAACTGCCTAGGCATCCACCGTGTGCGCTTAGTCGCTTGACCATATAACACAAACGACTGTATTGACTTAATCTATCTGATTTTCCAGTTCAAACTCGGTTAAATTCGAACATGGAGTCAATTGCAACAACAAATTTACGCCGGATAAGCATGCTTGAGAAACATACTCATCTCATATATCAGCAATTTATTACAACTTTACATTTACATTTTTAAAGAGCGTCTGGGTAAAACCAGGAAGCTAACTTCGATCGTCTTCCCGACAAATCAAAATCAGGTTTCTGATTTCGCGTAGTGAATCAAGCGTTGTTTCAATCACACCAGGTTAATGGTGGAGCTATGCGGGATCGAACCGCAGACCTC